>DASTAW010000057.1 GCA_035712365.1 Terriglobia bacterium | reverse complement strand
AATGAGTATTCTTGTAAATGAAGGGAGCATGACAATGATTGAGTTGAAGCGAGTCTATGAAGGACGATCAAGTTCTGACGGAAAGCGCCTCCTAATTGAGCGCTTGTGGCCGCGCGGGATCAAGAAGGCCGATCTGAAGATTGATGACTGGATTAAAGACGCCGGGCCGAGCTCTGAACTGCGTAAGTGGTTCAATCATGACCCGGCCAAGTGGGATGGATTTCGGCAACGCTACTTCCGGGAGCTCGACAAAAAGCCCTCCGTCTGGAAGCCAATCCTGATGGCGAGCGAGGAGGGCACAGTGACGCTTATCTATAGCTCTCATGACACGCAGCACAACAACGCAGTGGCTCTGGCAGAATATCTGAAGAAGAAAGCCTCGACCAGGTGATGGGGAGCTTCACGAGCGCCAGCGAAACATTAACCTTTGCGCGCCTTTGTTTGCAGGTGGAATTCTATGGCAGATTCGATTCGGATCAGCAAAGAAGAATTAAAGCGGCGAATGGATTCGGGAGAAGAGATTGTATTCCTGGATATCCGAAACCCAGGCCCTTGGGAGCGGTCAGAGCGCAAGATCAAAGGCGCAATTCGGATGCCGCTCAACAAAATCGACGAGCATATCGCTGCGATCCCAAAGGATAAGCCAGTTGTCGCCTATTGCACGTGACCGCACGAATCGGCGAGCGCCCGGGCGGCGGTCAAGTTGATGTATTACGGCTGGACGGATGTTCATGCGCTACTGGGGGGCTTTGACGAATGGGAGGCGGCGGGCTCTCCGACAGAGGAAAAGAGGGTGGTCGATCCGGTGCGTTGATCTCCATAAACCGGCGCGACTATCGGCGAAGCCATCCCAGAATCGAGTACGCGTTTCGTCAGGAAAACGGGAGCATTTTGAGCTTCTGATTTTCCGGAAGGTACGATGCCCGTAGCAGCCTTTACCGTGTCTGGCTGCATTGCAACCAGCATTGTGGGGGTTGTCAATGACACCAACTGCGGGTCGAAACATTCCACGGCTTCCGCGTCAGCAGCTAGCTGCGTTGCCTCGTGCGTTAACGGCGGCATAAAGTATCTGCTTGTTTCGCATCGCAAGGTTTATCAGGTTAGCCCGCAGAGGCAATTGCCCTGTATACGCACGGCAATTGGTGGAGGTTCGTGGAAGTGTCGGTGGGTGTGGGTCGGGCATATGCGAACGCAAACTGATCGCTTCAACGCGGTGGCGGCGCCGAGAAAGCAAAAAACGCGATGGTCCGGCTGGGCCACCGTTTATCTTCGAGTGGCTCTTGGCCTGGGTTTTCTATCCGCTGTCGGAGATCGTTTTGGAGCCTGGGGCGCGCCTGGCGCCCCACTTGTGGCCTGGGGCAACTTTCATAACTTCCTGATCTACGCCGCTAAGCTAAATCCCTGGTTTCCAGCGAGCTGGTCGCCCGTCGTTGGGTGGATCGCCACGGTGTGCGAGATTGTTCTCGGCATTGGATTAATTGCGGGTTTTCGCACTCGTATCATAGCCTTCCTAAGCGGCTGGGTGACGTTGGCCTTCGCCCTCGGGATGACGTTCGGACTAGGGGTCAAAGCGCCATTTAATTATTCGGTGTTTGCAGCTTCTGCCGGTTCGTTCCTGCTTGGCTGTATGGATGCCTATCCGTGGAGCTTGGATGCACTCTGGGACCGGAAGGATCACCGACCAGCCGTGCCCGCACCTCGATCAAAAGGACGGCCAGGCCCTCCCTGAGCGAAGCAATCGGGATGGCCGTGCCACAGAATCAGGAACTAAACTGAGTCACCGCCCCGGAATATTTGCGCTTGACCCTGCCCTGACAATATGGCATAAGGTGTTCCTACAAGAGGCCCGCGCAGCCACAGCAAGACCGCAATGAGCCACGCGTAGTCACAGTCCTCACTGGAGGCGCTGACAATATGGGCGAGTACAAGGATGCACCATCCTTTTCCCCGCTTTCCGCCTTCGTAGGTCCATTGCTATTTCAACTGCTTACGGTAGGAGTTCTGGGATTGTCCACCTGCCTGGGCGCGGGCGCGTCGCCGGCGTCCGGCTCTGCTCCTGGGGTTTCAGCGCAGGCCGTTAACATCCCCGCACTGGTGAAGCAGCCGGTGAATGACGCACAGCGCGTGGTGCTGAAAGGCAATGTTCACCCGCTCGCGCGCCGCGAAAATGATATCGGGCTTGCGCCGGATTCTCTTCCCATGAGCCGTATGCTGCTGGTCCTGAAACGCAGCCCGCAGCAGGAAGCCGCGCTCGCCGGGCTGCTCGTCCGGCAACAGGAGAAGTCATCTTCCGACTATCATCACTGGCTCACACCGCAGCAATTCGGCCAGGAGTTCGGCCCCTCGGATTCGGACCTCCAGGCGGTCACGGACTGGCTGACCTCGCAGGGATTCGAGATTAATCGCATGGGCAATGGGCGGGCGGTGATTGAATTTTCGGGCTCGGCAGGGCTGATGCGCCAAGTGTTCCGCACAGAGATTCACCAGTACGCAGTGAATGGTAAGTCTTACTGGGCCAATTCATCAGACCCGCAGATACCCGCGGCGCTTGCTCCGGTGGTGGCGGGCATCGCTTCGCTGAACAATTTCCCCAGAAAAGCGTTGAACCGCCCGGCGGGGCTGTTTTCACGGTCGAAGAAGACCGGCGAGATCACGCCGCTTTACACGATTGTCTGCCCACAGGGGTACACCTGCTCCGCGCCGGCTTACTACGCGCTCGGCCCTACGGACTTTGCCACCATCTACAACGTTCTCCCGCTCTGGAACGCGGGCACCGACGGCGCCGGGCAGACCATCGCCATCGTCGCCGACTCCAACATCAATCCGCAGGACGTCGCCAACTTCCGCAGCATGTTTGGCCTGCCGCCCAAGCCCGTGAACGTTATTCTCGACGGGCCCGACCCCGGCATTATTCCAGGTCCCGAAACTGAAGCCGACGCGGACACGGAATGGGCCGGCGCCATCGCAAAAAACGCGACAATTGATCTGGTGGTATCTGAAGACACTGAGGCAACCGCAGGTTTCGATCTCTCGGCGCTTTACATTGTCGATAACAATTTGGCTCCGGTCCTGAGCGAAAGCTTCGGCGTCTGCGAGTCCGCCCTTGGAAGTGTCGGCAATGCATTTGAAAATGCCATGTGGGAGCAGGCGGCTGCGGAAGGCATCACGGTCCTGGTGGCCTCGGGTGACGAAGGGCCTGCCACATGCGACAATCCCGGTTACGAGAATGCAGCGAATAACGGGTTGGCCGTCAGCGGAATCGCCTCCACGCCTTTCAACGTGGCGGTTGGGGGCACGGATTTCGGCAATCCATCAACCTACTTCAACTCCACCAGCAATTCCACCACGCAGAGCTCAGCCAAGTCTTACGTTCCTGAAATCACCTGGAATGATTCCTGCGGACGGTCGGGCCTGGCGACGGATTGCCCATCGGTCAGCAGCGTCGGACAGGACCTTGCTGCCGGGGGTGGAGGCGCCAGCAATTGCGCCCTCAAGGATGCTTCCGGGAACTGCTCTTCCGGTTACGCCAAGCCGCCGTGGCAGACGGGCACGGGCGTGCCCGCGGACAGCGTGAGAGACGTTCCAGACGTTTCCCTGTTTTCAGGCGACGGCTTTGATGCCGCGTTCTACGTAGTGTGCTCTTCGGACGAGGTGGACTTTGCAGGCGCAGGACCCGGCTCGTGCAGTGAGGATATCAGTAACCTCGACTTCCTGGGCGTCGGCGGGACATCTCTGTCGGCACCGGCTTTTGCGGGTATCATGGCGCTGGTTAACCAGAAGACCGGCGAGCGCCAGGGCAACGCCAACTTCGTGCTCTACCCTCTGGCCGCTGCAGCGGCCCAGAACGGCAACGATTGCGCATCGAATACGAGTGCGGTCGGCAAAAGTTCGTGCGTGCTCTACGACACTGTGAACGGTAAGAACGCCTCGGGAACCACTATTACGCCCGGCAATAATTCCGTCGCCTGCGTGGCCGGATCGCCCAATTGCAAAGCCCCTACAGGCTATCCCTACGGCATCCTGGTGAACCCGGCGGGCTCCAGCAATCCCGCCTGGACTACGGCCACCGGCTACGACCTGGCCACGGGCCTCGGCTCCGTGAACGCGGCGAACATGGTCAACAACTGGTCCTCTGTAAGCTTCCATTCTTCCGGAACCACGCTTGGCCTTATGCCCACCACGCTCACCCACGGCCAGCAGGTCACGGCCACCATCTCAGTCACTTCTTCCGCGGGCACGCCTACTGGCGACGTGGAATTGATGGGCAACCCGGTGACTGCCGCAAATCCCAGCGGAAGCAGCAATGTCGGCATCGAGACTTTTACGCTTTCGAGCGGCGGAACGGTCTCGGGCAGCACCAATATGCTTCCGGGAGGAACCTATAACGTGTTTGCCCACTACGCCGGCGACGGCACGAACGGCTCGAGCGATTCGACGCCTCCAATATCCGTCACAGTTAACCCCGAAAGCAGCCAGCCCCAGTTGCGCTTTGTTACCTTCGATACTTTTACAGGGGCGATTACGGGCACCAGTGCCGCACCGCCTGCGGTTTATGGGTCTGCATTTTACCTTCTGCGTGTGGACATTCTGAATTCTGCGGGCAAACAGTGCGCTCCTCTAACGTCCGGCGGCGTGCAACTGCAGCCAACCTCCGGCTGCCCCACTGGAAGCGTGACTTTGACCGCCAACGGCAGCCCATTGAATGATTTCAGCGGCTCTAACTCGGCCACCTTAAACAGCCAGGGGTACCTTGAAGACCAGCCCATTGAGCTCAGCCCAGGCTCATACAGTCTGGCGGCAAGCTACTCGGGCGACGCGAGTTTTCAACCAAGCTCGGCGAATGTGAGCTTCTCCATTAGCCACGCGCCAACCACGCTCGCCGCTTCTCTCCTCGGGCAAGAAGGCCAGTCAAACGAGACTATTCAGTATGGCTTTCCCGCGAACTTTAATGCCATTGTGGGCACCAATAGTCTGGGAGCGGAGCCCGGCGGGACGTTCACCTTTTTCGTAGACGGAACTCAAATTGGCAGCCCAGCATCGGTGCTAAACGGTAGCGCGTACAATCCAACTCTCATACCACCGGCGTACGCTTGGGCGGAGGGTCTCTCAGGCACGGAGTTCCTGAATGTGGGAACGCACACGCTAAGCGCCACGTATTCGGGAGACGTCAACTATCAGTCGGCAACAAGCACCGCTGTCAATCTGACGGTCACGAAGTACCAGCCGAACGTGGTCGTAGGCCCGAATCCTTCAGCCGTAGAGTTGGGTCAGCAAACGATTTTGCTAGCATGGGTGAATGGCGCCTTTGGGGGATCTGCCCCCACGGGAATGGTCACGTTTTACGATGCCGTCACCGCCATCAGCGGGACGGTCACTTACACAACCAGCGGGACTGCGCTAGTTGCTTCGCTGCCATATACCCCCACGACCGCCGGCATGCACGACATTAAGGCAACCTACTCGGGAGACTTCAATTTCGTGTCAGCCAGCGGGAGTGCAACGCTGACGGTCCAGATACCGGACTTCCAGATGTCAAGTGGCAGCATCGTAGTTCCTAGTCCTGGCAAATCGGGCAGTACGTCGGTATATGTGTCCCCAGTGGATGGATGGACGGGCACAGTCAATCTTTCTTGCGCCGTGCTCACAACAACCACGATCGTCTCTGCACAAGATGCGCCGACTTGCTCCCTCAATCCGGCTCCCGTCGTGGTCGGAGCAAACCAGGTCTCGTCCACGCTCACGGTCAATACAACAGCGCCGTCACTCGTTCCGCCCGCGCCCCTCGAGGGACCTCCAGCCCGTCCGTGGCCCTTTGGTTTTTGGTTCGGTTTGCTGGGATGGCTGAGCCTGGCTGTGTTCGCCTTGGTACGTAAGAATCGGGACCCACGGGTTCAGGCAACTTTCCGCCGGGCATTTTCCGCCCTTGTTGTCTCTGTTCTGCTAGGCGTGGCGCTTTGGGGCTCGTGTGGTGGCGGAGGCGGAAGTTCCGGCGGAGGGGGTGGAGGGGGAAACACCGTCACAAAATCAGGCACTTCCACGGGCACTTACACCGTAACCGTGACCGGCACCTCTGGCAGCCTGCAACACCAGACGGTTGTGACATTGATCGTGCAGTAAGCGTGGCGATTACTTGATGGACGTCAGCCCTTCAGCTCTCGGTTGCCGGCCAGCCCTTACTGTTGAATTGTTCGGTTCATCTTGTTTTACCCGTTCAGGGACTGGAACTGCTGAGGCGGGCGGTTATCGCGATGAGGGCCAAGGGATGTGCCATTGGCCATGAGCCAACAACCCAAGTCCCGTTTGGATGCTTATTCCGCAGACCGGGAAAGCCGTTGTGCGGCTTTCAAACTTTGTTCGCCACGCTTCCGATGGCGGACGTCAATCAACGAATTTCAGCCGCCTCAGAAAAAGAAGTCCGGCAGCAATCAGATGCTATCTCACCGATAGAGGGATTCCGAGTTCTGAGTTCCCGCGCATTCCTTCAGGGCGCGATCACCAAGCGGCATGGGCTGCGAATCAGGCCTACCCGATGTAAGCCACCAACGCCCTGAGTGTGTGGCTGAGGGCCGGCCAATCCACTCCGCGCAGGCCTACGAACAGCGCCCACCCCAGCAGGACAACTAAAGCGAGCAACAGCCCCCAGTCCTCATAACTTTTCGGCTTCTCCTTCGCAAAATTTTGCGCGCCGCCGCCGAGCGCCACACCACCCGACTTGTCTGCCTGCGTTGCCATCATCTGCCTCCCCGTGCGTTTCGAGGTTCTAGGTGATCTCGAAGCTTTTCATTATCAGCAGCTTGCTTTCGCCCGCGAGCTCATTTCTGGCTTACCTATAGAGCTCTCTGCCCCCACAGAGAGCCCCAGGTTCAACTCACGATAGAGCAAGTCCCTTCCATCAATGAGACCAATGATACTCTTTGCACATCAGGGCACAATCCGACAGACTCAGGAAAATGGAGCCTCTAAATTCCTGATGATGCCATAGGGTAATCACCTGAATGAATGTGCAATAATTTTCCGTTCCGGGGTCACCGATGGATGACAGCCCCGGCAGGCTATCCCTCTCGTGGCTGTTTATTTTCTTTGTCTTTGACTGAAAGGCGATCGCCGTTGGCTGTTGGCGGCTGGCGCCAGTGGCTGTGCTATACTCCCCTTCCATGTCAACAACTGAACGTGGTTTTCTCCACCCGACTGGCCGACCCTATCGCTTCGTCATCCTCGTTTTTGCATCGCTAATGGCCTTCGGCAGTTACTTTGCCTACGACAGCGTCGGCGCCATAGAAACCACGTTAATTCTGGTGTTCCATACCAACCGTGCTGCCATCGGCACCATGTACACGATGTACAGCGTGGCTGCCGTCTTCGCGGTGCTGGCAGGAGGCTTCCTCATCGATCGCGCGGGTGTACGACTGGCCAGCCTGATCTTCTCCGGCTTCGTGGTAGCCGGCGCCGCTGTGGTCGCCTGGGCGCCAGACCTGCCCGTGCTTTACGTCGGCCGTGTGCTTTTCGGCATCGGCTCGGAATCCATGATCGTCGCTCAAAGCGCCATCATCGCGCGATGGTTCAAGGGCAAGGAGCTGGCATTGGCCTTCGGCATTGCCCTCACCATCTGCCGCCTGGGCACTCTGTTTTCATTCAATACGGAAGAACTGCTGGCCAGCCGACTCGGATGGCGCAATGCCCTTTGGATTGCCGCGGGACTGTGCCTTGCCAGCCTGATCTGCAACTGGATCTATACCTTGATGGACCGGCACGCGGAGCCGATTCTGGATCTGCCCAAAGCGGGCGGCGGCGACAAGATCACCTGGAGCGAGGTCGGAAAGTTCCGGCGCTCGTATTGGTACGCGGTGGGAATCTGCGTGGCGTTCTACTCCGCGATTTTTCCCTTTACGGCGCTGGCCACCGACTTTTTTCATGATAAGTGGGGAATGCCGATGGCGTCAGCAGTAGGGCGCGGCTTTCTCTCTGGCGTGTTCTACAATTTCAGCCACATGGTCAGCACCGCCCAGGGAACCACGTCGATCATCATTGCGGCATCGATGGTGCTGGCGCCCTTCGCGGGGAACCTCGTCGATCGCATCGGCCGCCGCGCCACGCTGATGGTGCTTGGCTCGCTGCTCATCGTGCCCGCGCATCTGCTGCTGGGGCTCACCTACATCCGGCCGGTCTTCCCCATGATCGTGCTGGGAGCAGCCTTCGTGCTGGTGCCCGCCTGCCTGTGGCCCTCCGTACCGCTCATCGTGGACGAGCGCGTCGTGGGGACTGCTTTCGGCCTCATGACCGCCATCCAGAACCTGGGCCTGGCGACCTTTCCAGTCGCGAACGGCGCCTTGCGCGACACCACGCACGGCTACACTGCCAGCCAGATCATGTTCGCGTCTCTCGGCTTCTGCGGCCTGATCTTCTCGGTGCTACTGCTGCGCGCCGACCGCCACGAAGGCTGCCCCCTCGAGCGCGTCAGGTAGCGCCGCCCTTCAGGGCGGCACGTGCCGGGCTCAAGCCCGGCGCTACAATCACCCACCGCGGCTGGTGCGCTGCCAGTCGATCCTCCAACGCCCGTTGGAGATTTCAATCCAGACCAGCCGCTTCGCCGGGGTACCGCGCGCGTGGTGGTAAAGCGCGGCGGCGCGTTCATAAAATCCCCTGGTATGCCAGGTGTCGCGGTAGCTGAAGAGCTTGTAGTCGAGGTGGTGGCAAAATTCGTGGCACAATGTGCTGAGAAAGGTGCCATAGGAAGTCACCTGCTTGCGCACGGCGGTCCTCATCCAGACGCGGATCAGGGTGCTTTCAGGATCATAATCGCCGAAGACTTCGTAACCCCAGCCACCCTCTCGGCTGCGGACCGGGCGGGCGGCAAGCACCCGGATGGGAGTACAATCAACCTTGTAGAAATCAGCAGCATTGGCCAGGAACTTTTCACACAGCAAACGCACCGGCGGGATCGCCCCCGCCTTGAGCGCCGCTTCCAGCGACGCGGACAGCAACTTCAGCCGATCGTCCTGTGGGAGCTCAAGGACCCGGCCCTCGTCACTCTTGGTGAAATCGGCCAACAGGATTCGCTTGCGAGGTTTGCGATCGGTAAGCATGCCACCACTATTCTTGACCGCCAAAAGGCAGCCGTGCAAGCCCGGCTATGGCGCACAACGGACCACGGGTTGTATGCTGAAAATGGCTGAGGAGGAGACGTGCCTGCCATAATTCTGGCTGTAGTTGATGACATTTTCTTCCTTGCGAAAATACAGCAGGCCGCCCGGCGCCTGGGCGACGTGACGGTTGAGCCTGCGGCGCCGGATACGCTCCAGGAAAAACTTGCGGGCAACACCGCGCACGCCCTTGTAGTGGACCTGAACCACAGCTCCGGAAAAGCCATCGATGTATTGGAAAAAATCAGGGACCATCCTTCCACTCGCTCCATTCCCGTTGTCGCATTTGTTTCTCACGTCCAAACGGACCTCATCCAGGCGGCTCGCGTCGCGGGATGCGAGCGTGTGATGGCAAGGTCAGCCTTCAGCCAGCAACTGCCCGTGCTTCTGCGCGAACTGTCAAAAGCAGACAACGACTGAGCAAGCGCAGAGTTGGTCTGCAACTCCGCGGCCTTTTATGTCGATAAAGCAGACCGCTCGTTCCTGAGCACCCCTGGGACGGCAGCGCTGCGATGAGATCAGAACTCGAGGCCAAGCCCGCGCAAATCTTTTTCCAACTGCGCCGCATTCCTGAAGTGTAAAGTCTGCAGCCGCAAGCGCGCCGCGCATTCGACATTTAACCCGCGGTCATCAATAAAGAGGCACTCTTCCGGCTCACGCTGGGTCAGGTCGAGTGCCAGACGGAACATTTCATCCTCCGGCTTCTTGACCCCCAGGAAGCAGGAACTCATGAACAGGCTGAAATACTTGCGCAATTCGAAATGCTCGATCCGATGATGGTTGAGTTCCCGCGACTCATTGTTCAGGGTTGCCAGCAGGTAACGCCGTGAACGGACAATGCGCTCCACTACGCCAAGCGTTCCGTCAATCGGCTTTGACTGGTCAAACATGTAGACCTTAAAAAGTTCTTTATCGAAATTCCGCGGGCGGTAAAAGACCGTGCGATCGAGGTAACGGTCGAGTGTCAGCTTGCCGGTTTCAAAGCGACCCACAATCAATTCGTGCCGGTCCTCAAAATCCTCCCAGTCCAATCCGAATTTGTGTGCCGCGCGTTCGCGGCAGCGCCGGTCCCACCCGTTGGTCAGTACTACGCCCCCGATGTCCCAGAACAAAGCTGTAATTTCTGCCATGGCGAGGCCTCCGTCGCATAGAGTTCGTGGCGATGTCTTATTTCCTGGTCAACCAGGGGGAAACAGTCCCATGGCGACTTATCCGTTTGATGCGCGATTCGTGCCGACCGATTGAAATTGCTATTGGCCGTTCGAAGTCCGCTCGGGGCGTCCTGTTGCCCTCGGCTCCAATAAACACTCGCCGGGTACAAATTTCAAGCCTGCACCGTGCCAGATTTCGCTCGGCGTTTCGCGCTTTCGTGCTTTAAAGTTTATAGGACACTTGTACAATATCAGGTAGGCCCCGGAAGCCGGAAGGATGGGAGCCCAGTCGCGGGAAGAAGGAGCAACATCAAAGTGAAACGAAGAGCAATATTCCTGTCACAAATCCTGGTGCTGGCGGCATTGGCCGGTGCGGTCCCATATGGGGCTGCAGCGCCGCAAACCTCCGCAAGTCCAAGCGCTCAGGCGGCTGCGCCCTCGAAGCCGGTGACCGGATCGGACCTTGATGACCTCAGGAATTCGAGCCCGAAAGTCAGGGCCAAGGCCGCGCAGGAAATCGGCGAAACCGGAGATCCCTCCGCAGTCCCTGCTCTCATCTCTGCGCTCAATGATTCCAGCCCCAGCGTTCGAAAGCAGGTGGTGGTGGCGTTGGCGTCCATCCGCGTTACGCGGTCGCTCCAGGGACTGATCCAGGCCACCAGTGACAACGACTCGGAAGTCCGCTGGCTTGCAGTCAAGGGCATCGAAGGCTATTACACGGGCGAAACTCCCCGGACTGGCTTCCTCGGCTACATGGAACGGCAGTATCGCAGCGCCAAAAGAACATTCCTGGGCAGCCCCATCCGGATCACTCCGGGGACAGCGGTTGACCCCAGGGCCGTTTCGGCTCTGGATCGGGTGATGATGGACAGCCATCAGCCCCGCGCTGCGCAGGAGGCCACGGCAGCGCTCGGAATTCTGCTGGCCCGGCAGGCTGTCCCTGACCTGGTGATCACGGCGCACTCCCCATCTGAAAACCTTGCCCGCGAAGCCTTAAACTCGCTGGCGAAAATCCAGGATGTTTCCGCCGGCCCAAAGCTGGTTGATCTGCTGAGTTCATCCAACAGGAATATCCAGCGGGATGCCGCCGTAACGGTTGGAATCCTGCGTACGCGCGCGGCGGTCCCAAGACTCCAGGCCCTTTATGCAAACGGCCCGGACAAGGAGACGCGTCAGAAGGCGCTCGAGGGGCTGGCTTACATCGGAGACCCCGTGTCTGTGCCGATCTTTCTGAAAGCCCTTTACGACAAGGACGCTTCCATCCGGGTGAATGCGGCGGCGGGGCTGGCCCGCGCCAAAGACCCGAAGGCCCTCCCGGACCTCATGCGCAGCGCGCCCGCAGAAAAAAATGCGGAGGCCCGGCTGGCCATGGAATTTGCCATCACCAGCCTGGGACGAAATGATTACGTCAGTTCGATCGTCGAATCGCTGGACTCCGGAGAAGCAGACTCGGCGCGGGCCTACCTGGTGGAACTGGCTCAAGACTCCGGTTTCCTCAAGCAACTTTATCCTTACATGAACAGCCGCAACGCGCAGGTCCGGCAACAGCTTTGCAACGTGCTGATGTACGCCGGGGATGATACCAGCATTCCCCAGCTCCAACAGCTTTCACGCGACGGCAACTCCGACGTAGCCGCTGCAGCCCTGCGTGCATTGAGCGCTGTCCGCTCGCGTGCCGGAACTCCAACCGCGGCCGCCGCAAACTGATCTTCTGAATTTGGGGCCAGGGACAGCAGATGGTTGCAACGCCTGGCAGGCCCGGCGAAGCCCTTGTGTGCTTCGGGAGCGTCAGGGCGCTGGCTTCCGGGGGCCACATCAAGCTGCGGTATACTGGCAGTTGGGGAACGGGAGCAGTTGCACACGACGCGCGAACGAGACCGAATTCTACTTCTGGCAGGATTGCTGCTCCTGGTTCCGACCCTATTGCGTCCGCAGGAAGCTCCTCCCAATGACCCCGCCACCCAGGAAAGCCTGAAGTTCGCGCAAATCTACAGCCTCGTGCAGGAGAATTACGTCGATTCCATTGACCCCGACCATGCCATTTTCGATGGCGCAATTCGCAACATGCTCGACACGCTGGATCCCTTCTCGGCTTTTTTTGATCGGCAGCAATTCAAACAATTGCAGGAACAGACGAGCGGCGAAGCGATAGGCTTCGGTTCGATTCTCTACGTCAAGCCAGGGAAGGTCCTGGTGCTGCAGGCGGCCGAGGGATCGCCATCCTGGAGAGCGGGGCTTGGGCCCGGCGATGAAATCATGGCGGTCAACGGAGAGAGAGTATCGCAGCTTGATTTCCAGTCGCTCATCCAACTGTTGCAGCGCTCCCGCTCCCATCCTGTAACGCTGGGAATACTGCATCCGGGCAAAGACCAGCCTCAGGAGGTTCGCCTGGTGCCGAAAGAAGTCGAGATGCCCACGGTCGATAGCGTTTTCGAGTTTCAGGACCGGCAGATCGGATATGTGCACGTTTCTGGTTTCGATGCCAAGACGACCCAGGAGGTCCAGGACGCGATTGCAAAGCTGGGCGGAGCAAAGCTAAAAGGACTTCTCTTCGACCTTCGGAACAATCATGGAGGGGTGG
This sequence comes from Terriglobia bacterium, assembly GCA_035712365.1. Lineage (NCBI taxonomy): Bacteria > Pseudomonadati > Acidobacteriota > Terriglobia > Terriglobia bacterium. Next base: position 4,874 of record DASTAW010000057.1, on the reverse strand, counting down.
TTGCAACAGCGGCCGGCGTGGCCAGCCTTTTCCTGCAGCCCGGAATGCCCATCCTCACCATGCGGGGCCGCGGCGTGCCTGAAAAGTCATACAGCACAATGCCCATGCCGGTCCGTTACACCATGCCCATGGTGGTACTGATCAACGGCGAGACGGCCAGTGCCGCGGAACTACTGACGGCAGCGCTTGAAGAACACGACCGGGCCGTGGTGGCGGGAGAGAATTCCTACGGCAAGGGCGTGGTTGAAAACGTAATGCCGCTTTCTGACGACACAGGACTGGCGCTGACGGTTGCCCAATACTTCACGCCCAGCGGACGCTCCATCCAGCGTCGCCTGCCCGGAACCATGCTGGCTGAAGCAGAATCAGGCATTGGCAAGAGCAAAGATTTCCGCACCGATGATGGCAGGCCGCTTTCCGCCGGCGGAGGAATAACTCCCGACGTCCCTATTCCCCCCCGAGCCCTCGACCCTTGGGCTGTTTTCCTCGACCAACGTGGCCTTTTTACTGACTTCGCTTCTCAATACATCACATACCACACAGACCTGAAAAAAACCTTCGAGCCTGGCTCCGACGTGATGACGGAGTTCCAGAGTTTCCTGTCGAGCCGCCGGGTCCGGACGCCGCCCGAGTATTGGGCGAATGACCAGGATTACCTGAAACTCAGAATAAGGCAGGAAGTTTTCAGCCTGGTTTTCGGGCTGGAATCAGCAAACGAGGTGGAAATCAGGGGTGATCCACAGGTGCAGAAGGCGCTAGGGCTGTTCCCCAAAGTCCCTGAAATCCTCAAGGCGCCTCTGCCGGCGGGAACAACCCACATCAAGCGCGTGGCGGACAAGGTCAACCGACAAAAGAGCAAAGAGCGCGCCGGGAACTCGAAATAGCCCCAAAGTCGTATGAGGCGCTTTCACCCGCGTGCGCGTCTCGCGCAGACGCCGATGTTTGATGTCTCTGCGGTCCCGCCGAAACAGTAGGCGCTAAGCGGCAGGCAGTAGGCAGAAAGCACGCCTGATCCAGCAGCCGTTTGTCCCTTCTCGCTGGTCCTTTCATCCTTCATGCTTCATCCTTCGGGCAAGGCGGGACTGGTCGAGGAATGGTCGGTGTTATGCGACGGCCAGGGCTTCAATCTCCACCAGCATTTCCGGGTCAACCAGGCGACTGACGCCGACAAAGCTCGTGGCGGGGTGGACCTCGCCGAAGCATTCCGCGTGTCCCTTGGCGACTTCTTCCCAGCGGTCCATATCGGTGAGGTAAACCCGGGTCCTGACTACGTTTTCCAGGCTCAGGCCAAGGCGCTTCAAGGCGTTTTCGATGTTCCGCGAAGCTTGCACGGTCTGCGCATAAGCATCACCGGGAGCCAGGATCTTCCCGGAAGGATCGGTCGCAGTCGTTCCCGAAACGTAAACGGTATCGCCCACCTGCACGGCGCGGGCATATCCAACCTTGGGTTCCCAGGGGGTCCCGGAGAATATTTTAGTGCGCTTGTTCTTCATGAATCCCTCCTTGTTCCCGGATGACCAATCCCCGGGACCGTTAACAACCGACGTGCTTGAACTGCTGCCCGCCATGGGCCGCATTTACTAATGGTTTTCAAGGTAGCGGCGGTGTGCGCGTGCTGCCGCTTCGAGGCGATGGCGACGCCTGATTAGCGATTCGCGATACTCATGTTTCTCTTCCGGCGTAACTGGAATCACCGCAGGCACTTTGACCACCTGCCCGCCAGCGTCAAGGGCGACATAAGTCACAAAGGCGGAGCTCGTCTGGCGACGCTCACCGGTGAGAGAATCTTCAAGATAAACTTTTACCGCCACCTCAACCGAGGTCCGGAAAGCCCGCGTCACCTGGGCGCGCAAGATGATGAGTTGTCCAACCCGGATGGGGTGGAGAAAGTCCAGATTGTCCACCGCAACCGTCACCACCACTGTGCGCGCATGGCGTTGAGCGGCGATCGCTCCTGCAATGTCAATCAGGTGCATCACTTTGCCGCCCAGGATGTTGCCCAGTGGGTTGGCATCGTTCGGCAGCACGACTTCCACCATTTCAACCCGGGACTCGCTGACCGTCTTCCCGTTCCGCTTCCGCTTCTGTTTCCGCAAGGGCCACCGGGATCCGCAAATATTTGCTTTTACTGACTTGCCAGGCAAGCGCCGGAGCGCCAGGTCTTTCCACACAGGGACCCCGGCGACTGCCCCGCTCTCCGCCACCCTGGTGCAACGGATGACACGCCCGCGCTGCCTCATGGGGGCGGAGCACTCTTAACTTCCTTCTGAACTGTATGTTTATAGTACGTCACTCACCATCTCAATACAACCCGATTTGAACCATCACTGTAACCGCCGGTACCAGGCGTTCATGCATGGACGCGGACGCATTGGGAAGGCAGCGGCGAACATTGATTCTGCCGCCGCTGGCAGAAAGGGCTGGTGGGCAGGCTACTCCCACCCTGGCGGGGGAAAGGCCCGTCGATGAGCATGGCCGTCTGCTATTAAGCCAAGCTAAAAGATAACCATATAGTACATAACTCGACGGCGATTGAATGGCACCGGCTCCTATGTTAGCGTGGGGCCACGTCCCTAAGGCTATTGGGGTCCAGCCTTACAGATTTTCGGAAACAAGGAAGGTCGAACTGGGCGCTGCTTTGGTGTAAGAGCTTGCAGGGCAAAGCTGTCTTTTTTTTCGGGAGTGCGTTTCGAACGTACGCGGCCACAGAGTGAAGCGCCTGGTGGGCGCTGAACCTCAGGCCGGATTTCAAAACTTCGAATGCGGGGGCCCCGATGAAACCTCGAAATCTGATTCTCTCGCTGGCCGTACTGGTTGCGGCTGGACCGTTTTCAAATGCAAGAGCCCAAAAGCCGCGAGGTCCGATCCATATAACCTCGGTCGCGCACGCTGTTTCTCATCCCCCGGATTCGTCCGGAGCGGCCAGCAACAACAAGAATTTCGGACCAGCTCGTGTAATTCCTTTGCGGCGTCCAGACCACACGGGACTGGAAACCAATGGAGGGGGTGAAGGAGGTCCAGCGGCCCCCAGCATCGGCAATTGGACTGACGCCGACGTACAGACGACCTACGGTCCTTCTCAATTAACCGTGAGCAACGTTTTCGGCGGCGTCAACTTTACCGGCCAGATTCCACCCGATGAGAATCTTTCTGTGGGGATCAACACAACGGGGGCAAACCCCGCGACTCAAATTGTGGATGTCGTCAACACGTCGTATACGATCTTCACCGCTTCAGGCCAGGGGATCAAGAGCGGGTATCTGAACGGCCTTTTTGCAGGCCTGACAAGCAGTATGTGCTCCTCCGTGAACGGCGGCGACCCGATTGCCCTCTTCGACAAGCTCGACGGGCGCTGGATCATCAGCCAGCTCGCTTACAATTCCACTTTTACCGATAACCACCTTTGTCTCGCCATCTCACAAACCTCGGACGCTACCGGCGCCTATAACGCTTACGATTTTTCATTCGGGTCAAACCTGCCTGACTACCCAAAGCTCGCCGTCTGGCCTGACGGAATCTACTTCTCAGCAAATATTTACGCCAGCAACGGCAGCACCCTTCAGTTTCAGGGCGCCCAGGCCTGCAGCTTTCCACGCGGCTACGTGACGAATCCGCCGACCAGCGGGCAGATAACTTTCAGTTGCTCCCCGGGAAACGACGCAGGTATCTATAACATCCTGCCGGCAGACCTTGAAAACCTGCCGGGCACTGCTTCTCTGCCGACTGGCCCGGACTATTACATGCAGTATGTGGATAACGTCGGCCCCGGCACGGGCAATGACCTCAGGATTTATCAGTTAGACGCAAATGCTGGCTCGCTCAACGTCGTGAACGACCTGACGGTGAATGATTTTCATGATGCATGCGGCGGAGGCACCTGCGTTCCCCAGGAAGGCGCCACCCAGCAACTTGATTCGCTGGGCGATAGGCTGATGTACCGCCTCTCCTTCCGTTCATATAGCGACCATGACCAGATGGTCGCCAACCATTCAGTGCAGATCAATTCCAGCGACAATCAGACGGGCGTCCGCTGGTATATCATCCGGCGAGACCAGGGCGGAGCATTCTATGTTAACAAGGAAAGTACCTACAGCCCGGACGTCAGCACCTATCGATGGATGGGCAGCATTGCCCAGAACAAGAATGGCGATTTAGGCCTTGGCTACAGCGTTTCGGGCGTTACCACCTTTCCAGGTATTGCCGTCACTGGGCTGAAGAATGGCGCGGATACGCTGATGGAGCAGGAACAGCGAATGTACCACGGCACTGACCAGAGTTATCAGGGAACTTACAGCCGCTGGGGCGACTACTCCAGTATCAGCGTGGACCCGACCGATGATTGCAGCTTCTGGTACACCAACGAGTACGTCAAGCCGCCCGTACTGAGTTTTGATTTTCTCTGGAATACCGTCATTGGGAAAATCAGTTTTGGGGACTGCTCAGTACCAAGTTTCATCATCACCACAGGTGCTTTGCCAGGGGGAACGGTGAACACGGCCTACAGCGCCACGCTCACAGCCACGGGCGGCACGGGTTCCTATACCTGGTCGATCAGCGCTGGCAGTCTGCCGGCAGGGTTGACCCTGAATACCTCGACGGGCGCCATCACCGGCACGCCCACCACCGCAGGCACCAGCAACTTTACCGCCAAGGTGACTGACTCGAATTCCCAGACTGCCACTCAGAACCTGAGCATCACAGTCAATGCCGCGCTGTCGATAACGACGACTTCCTTGCCCGGCGGCACCGTGGGGACGGCCTACAGCTCGACGCTTGCGGCCACGGGCGGCACGGGTTCCTATACCTGGTCGATCAGCGCTGGCAGTCTGCCGGCAGGGTTGACCCTGAATACCTCGACGGGCGCCATCACCGGC
>DASTAW010000056.1 GCA_035712365.1 Terriglobia bacterium | reverse complement strand
CGTTGTAAACGAAGTAGCCGACCAGGCTTTCGATGTTGCCGTCGAAGATCACTCCCACCAGGCTGCCGTCGCTGTTGATGACCGGCGATCCGGAGTTGCCGCCCACCACGTCGCAGGTGGTCACAAAATCCAGCGGCGTCTTCAAGTCAAGTTTATCTTCCGATCTCATCCACGGCCCGGGAAGGTTGAACGGCGGCTTGAGCCCAAAACTGTAGGCACGGTCATACAGCCCGTAGAAGGTTGTGTGGGGAGGCGCCTCGGTCCCGTTCATGGGATATCCTTTCACCGTGCCGTAGGCAAGCCGCAGGGTGAAGGTCGCGTCGGGATAAGTGCTCTTGCCGTAAACCGCGAAGCGCGCCTTTCCGATCTTTTCTCCCGCGCGGGTCTCCACACTTTCCACCTTATCCTCGTGCCACTTGATCATGGCAAGGATTTCGGGATTGACTCGCCGGGCGAGAGCGATCAGAGGATCGTTCGACGACTCGATTGCCGCCTCGCCGCCCTCGGCCAGCGACTTGCGGAATGCGGCGTCGCCCATCTTGGTGCCCGCAAAAGCCTCTCTTGCTGCGTCTTCCGGCGTTTTCCCCTCGAGAGCCGCGCGGACGAACGGGTCCGCCGGGCCAAGTTCCTCGCCGGACTCCTGCAGGATGCCCGCCAGCGTCGCCTGTTCCAAGGGAAGATAGAACGGCGCGGGCGAGAACAACTGGAACCGCAGGGAAGCGAGCTGCGAGTCGTGGAAGCCCGGAAGGCGCTCGCCATCCGGTTTTTTCACCTGCTGGACATACTGCACGATGGTAAGCGCCTCGTTGGCCAGCGGAGCCCCGCTGATTGAACGGAAGCGGTAGGGCTTCAGGTTTTCGGCCATCTCCTTCTGAGCTTCAGCAATTTCGTTCCAGGCGTTGCCATATTCTTTCTGCCACTGGGGGTTTGCGGCAATGCGCTCGCGAAAATCTTTTTCCTCCTGTTCTTTCTTGGCCATCAGTTCAGGATTGCGAAGCCCGCCTTCCATGCCGTTATAGGCCTTCAGCGAATTCTGCAGGGAGAAGATGCGGCTGGTAGCCTGGCGGGCCTGCTCCAGCCCCTGGGCGGAATACTGCTGGAGCGTGGACAGCCGCCGGCTGATAATCTGGATGATGAGTGGAAACGCCTTGTCACGCAATAGTTGAAGCTGGGCCATGGTATCCTGGCGGCCGGTGAATCCGGGATTGCCGGAAACGAAAACCAGCGAGTCGGCCACCGGGCCTTTCGCGTCCCACTTGAGGTAGTTGTTGCTCTCGACGGGCTTGCCGTTTTCATACACCCGAAACAGCGCGAAGTCCAGGTCGTAGCGCGGGTAAGTGAAGTTGTCCGGATCACCGCCGAAAAACGCGATCTGTTGGGAGGGAGCAAACACCAGCCGCACGTCGGTATACTTCTTATACCGGTAGAGCCAGTATTCACTTCCCTGATAGAGCTGAACTACGTCAGAGCGCAAGCCGGTAGCATCGAGGCTTTCCTTCTGAATTTTGGCGATTTCGGCGCGGCGGGCTTTCAGGGCATCGGAGTCGCTCATGCCGGGCTTCACGGCCGCCATCACGCGGGCCGTCACATTTTCCATTGACATCAGAATGTTCAACTCCAGATCGGGGCATTTCAGTTCCTGCGCCTCGGTACGGGCATAGAAGACGCCGCTGGCATAGTCATGCTCCGGGGTTGAAAGTTTCTGAAGCTGGAACAAAGCCACATGGTGATTGGTCAGAACCAGCCCGCGCGGGCTGACGAACGATCCCGACCCTCCGTCATTGAAGCGAACGCTCGAGAGGCGCACATGATTCAGCCAGGCCTCCGTGGGCGTGAAGCCATAACGTTGCTTCAATTGCGCGAGAGGTGGGTTGTCAAAGGTCCACATGCCTTCGTCGGCAAAGACGTTTGCGCGCAGGGCAACCAGCGCGACAGCGAACAGCAGGACCGAAATTGCCACCCGTGACCAATGGATTTTAAGTGTCGTCATCGTCTCTCTTGTCCTTCTCAAAGATTTCTGCCGCCTGTCGCGGTCAAGTCTCCGGAGAATAGTGCATGGTTCGGACCCAGGGGGTTCTGGCGCGCAAGTGTTGCATCGCGCCAATATCACTTTCCCAGCAATTCGAAGTATTGGATCACCGACTGGATGCCGCCGTAGAAGTTCGGCACATGGAACTTTTCATTTGGAGCATGGAGGTTGTCGTCCGGCAGGCCGAAGCCCATCATGATGCTCGGGATTTTCAAGTGCTCGAGAAATAGGCCGACGATGGGAATGGAACCGCCGGAGCGCATGTAAACGGTCTTCTTGCCGAAGACGCTTTCCATCGCCGCTGCGGCCGCCGCGATATAGCTGCTTTCAGTCGAGACCACCGAAGCGGGAGCCATGCTGATGAGGCGCACGCTCGTCCTGATGCCCGCGGGCGTATTTTTCTTCACCGCCGCCGCAAATTGGCGGAACACTTCTTTTGGATTCATGTCCGGCACCAGGCGCATGCTGATCTTGGCCGTACCAACCGCAGGGATGACTGTCTTGGCGCCATCTCCGACAAATCCTCCGCGAATTCCGTGGACCTCCAGGGTGGGCCGCGCCCACAGGCGCTCAAGCACGGAATAGTTCCGTTCGCCGGTCAGCGCGGTGGAACCGACTTCCTTCTTCAGGAAGGCGTTCTCCTTGAAGGGTAGGCGCCTCCAGGCAGCCAGTTCCTTGCGGCTCGGCTTGCGGACCTTCTCATAAAATCCCGGAATGCGGATCTTGCCGTCAGGACCCTTGAGGCGCGCAACAATTTCAGCCAGCGCCTGCATGGGATTGGGAGCAGCGCCGCCATACATTCCGGAATGCAGGTCGTGGCTGGCTCCGCGCGCTTCAACTTCCGTGTAAATCAGGCCGCGCAGTCCTGTGGTGAGGGTAGGCAGGCCGGGCGCGAACATCTCGGTGTCACAGACGACGGCAGCGTCGGCTTTCAGCCGCTTTTTGTTCAGCGGAACATACTCCTCGATGTGTTCTCCGCCGACCTCTTCCTCGCCTTCGATCAGGAACTTCACATTGATGGGCAGCCTGTTTTCGCTGCGCAGGCAGCATTCCACAGCCTTCAGCAGAATGTAGGTTTGCCCTTTGTCGTCGGAAGCCCCGCGTGCGAAAAGGTCATCGCCTCTGAGGGTTGGCTCGAAAGGCGGTGACTTCCATTCGTCCAACGGTTCGGGCGGCTGGACATCGTAGTGGCCATAGAGCAGCAGGGTCGGCTTGCCCGACGCCTCCAGCCACTCCGCATAAACCAGCGGATGCCGGCCGGGTTTTCCATTGATGATTTCCACCCCGCGCATGCCCATGGTTCGAAGCTCTTCCGCGATGGATTCAGCGGCCCGGCGGACATCCTGTTTGTTCTCCGGCGATGTACTGATGCTCGGGATTCTCAAAAGATTTTTGAGGCCTTCGAGAAATTGTGCTCTATTGGATTGCAAGTACTGGTTGGGCGAAGTTGCCAAAGTGCGCTCCTTGATGATGGTGGTCGGCATCGCTGCCAAGCTGTAAGTCCTTGTCTGAAACGGTTAACCGACCAGTCTACTCTTCGGCATTGTGGCCCGTCAATTTGGCCAGCCCCAGGGATAAAACCGTGAAACGTTGCGGCAAGCTCGCCTCGTTAAGAAGCGGCGCAAAGCGGTTAAAATTCAGCGGAAGATTCAATGGCGCGCCGCTCGCGGAGACCGGAAGGAGGGCCGTAGGGGGGAGAGCAGAGGCTAGGGGCCGAAGGGTTTATTCTCCGGTTCGTTTCCGGTTCGTTTTTAAGGCCCAATTCTTTGTTTTCAGCAACTTCTCCGCTTCGTTCCTCAAAAAACGTATTTTTCTGTCCCATTTACTTTTAGTCCCGGAAAACTCGCGGCTTGCAGGGCACTAAGGGAGACTACCATGCTAGGCCAGTCTTTGTCAAGCAAATTCGGCGGGAGAGGCTGGAAGTCAGGAGTCAGGAGCAAGAAGTCAGGAGCGTGAGTCAGAGTAGAGCGGGCGGGTCAGTGATGTAGAATTGCCGATGATTGCTTCAGGGGCTGAGGCCAGAGTGGCCGCGTGGCCGGAAAAAATTGGCGGAGCTAAAAGCTTCAACCCCCTTCAGGCAAGACTGCGCTACGGGCCTTCCTCGTGGTGGGAGTATCGTTTCTGGACGACCACCAGGTAGTGGAGCCCCGAAATCACGATGATTCCGGCAGCGAGAAAGATGAACGCTTCGACGACCGGTCCCGTGACCCAGGGAATGCGCGCCAGGTGGCAAAGCGCCGCAAAGATGGTGATCGACTGGATGACCGTGGAAGCCTTGCCGAGAGCGGTGGGGTAAAACGGGCGGTAACCTGCAACGAGAATGATGAGCAAGGCGGTGATGAGGATAACGGCGTCCCGGCTGAGCACCATGATGGTGAGCCACCAGGGCAGGCCTCCCCGGTATGAGAGGGTGACAAACGCAGTGCTCAACAGGATCTTGTCGGCGATCGGATCGAGCGCAACCCCCAGCAGCGAAACCTGCCGGAAGGCCCTGGCGACGGTGCCATCCAGAATGTCGGAGAACGCGGCGGCGGCCATCACGGCGAGTGCGGCGGCATCGTGTCTGCCGACCACCAGAATGCCGAATATGGGGACAAAGACCAGGCGCAGGAGGGTGATCTGGTTGGCGGTTGTAAGTACGCGCGAAGCCATCGATGTTTGTACCTGCAAAGCCGTCAGCGGCAGTAACGTCCCATGTAATCTGCTTCTCCGCCAGGGCAAAAGCAGATTCCTTTCCCGCTCTGCGGGACCGGAATGACGGGCGCCACTCTTCGTCGTAACAAGTTACGTATACGCCACACCAGCGCATCCGGCTGCGCCGTCACACGCGATAGGTCCTGGGGCTCGAGACGACTCGCAGTTCCGGCTGGCTGCGCTTCTGGACCTCTTCAAAGCTGACTCCCGGCGCAAGCTCCCTGACCGTCAGCCCCTCCGCAGTTATCTCCAGCATGGCAAGCTCGGTGATGATGGCATGAACGACGCGCGTTCCCGTAAGGGGCAGGGAACACTTCGTCAAAATTTTTGGCCGGCCGTCCCGCGTCGTGTGCTCCATGGCGACAATCACGCGTTTGGCGCCGGAAACCAGGTCCATGCTGCCTCCCATGCCTTTCACCATCTTGCCGGGAATCGTCCAGCTTGCCAGGTTGCCCTCTTCGTCCACTTCCATGGCTCCCAGGACCGTCAGATCGATGTGGCCGCCCCGAATCATGGCAAAAGATTCAGCGCTGGAAAAATAAGCCGTGCCCGGTATGCCCGATACGGTTTCCTTGCCCGCGTTGATCAGGTCGGGATCGACTTCCTCTTCGCGCGGATACGGCCCCACTCCCAGCATGCCGTTTTCGGATTGCAAAATCACTTCAATGGCGGGCGCAATGTAATTCGACACCAGCGTCGGGATGCCGATCCCGAGATTGACATAAAACCCGTCCTGGAGTTCCTGGGCAACGCGCCGCGCGATCAGTTCACGCTTGTCCATCAGGACTGCTCCCTTACGGTGCGCCGTTCGATGCGCTTTTCGTAGCTGGCGCCCTGCAAGACCCTCCTGACGTAGATTCCCGGAGTGGTGATGCAATCAGGATTGAGTTCTCCCAGTTCCACCAGTTCCTCGACCTCCGCAATGGTCACCCTTGCCGCCGTGGCCATCATGGGGTTGAAATTCCGGGCCGTCTTTCGATAGACCAGGTTGCCCCAACGATCGCCTTTCCAGGCCTTGATGAGGGCGAAATCAGCCGTCAACGCGCGTTCCAGCACGTATCGGCGGCCGCCGAATTCTCTGATCTCTTTTCCATCGGCGACCACCGTCCCGACGCCGGTGGGCGTGTAAAAGGCCGGAATGCCCGCTCCGCCGGCGCGAATGCGCTCGGCAAGAGTTCCCTGCGGCGTCAATTCCAGGTTGATTTCCTTGTTCAGGGCCTGCTCCTCAAAAACCTTGTTTTCGCCAACGTAACTGCCAATCAGCCTGCTGATCTGATGTGTCTGGAGCAGCCTGCCCAGTCCGAAATCGCTGATGCCGGCGTTATTGCTGATAACGGTCAAGTCCCTGACGCCCTTCCGCTGCAGGGCGTCGATCAGATTTTCAGGAATCCCGCAGAGCCCAAAGCCGCCCGCCATGATGGTGGCGCCGTCCGGAATGTCGGCAATAGCGGTATCGGCGGTTGCGTAAACCTTGTTCATGCGCCTCCCGGCTTCTGTTGCAGGGAAGTCCTTTGGCCAGCGTCCGGCCGAACGCCCTGCTCAACGGTTTTCGCGTAATTTCGCGCGCAGCCTGCGCGCCTGATCAAACTCTTTTTCAAGTTCCCGTGTGCCGAGATGTGTCTTTATGGTATCAAGTTTCTGGATTGTTGCGTCGAGAGCAGCCTGAATATTTTCCATATTCGTCAGGCAGATGTCGCGCCACATCGAGTAGGGGCTTTCGGCAAGGCGCGTCAGGTCTCGAAAGCCAGACCCAGCCAGTTCCAGCGGCAACGCGCCCTGGCCGGCCTTTTCGGCCACCATGCCCGCCAGGCCCGTCGAAAGGAGTTGCGGCAGGTGAGAGAGAAAGGCCATGGCCACGTCGTGGCTGGCGGCGTCCGTCACGCAGGGCCGGGCGCCCAGCGACTGAATCAGACCCACAAAGGCCTTTGCGCGCGCGTCCTCCATCACCGCTTCGGACAGTGGAACAACCACGTAGCGGGCATTCCGGAACAGGTCCGCATCGGCATGTTCAAAACCGGAATGCTCTTTGCCGGCCAGGGGATGGCCGCCCAGAAACATCGCGCCACCGGCAGGAAGGTCTTTTGCGCATTGTACAATGCGCTGCTTGGTGCTGCCGACATCAGTGATGAGAGCGTGAGAGGGCGCCGCCAATTGCAACCGAGGAAGCAATTCGAGGATTTTCCCCACCGGCGTGGCCAGAACCACCAGGTCGGCATCACGTACAGCCTCGTCCACATTCTTCGCCGCCTCGTGCACGGCGCCGGATTCGAGGGCTTGCTTCAAAACGCCGGGGGCGTCAAAGCCGATACGATGGGCGGCGTAGCCCGCCTTCTTCAGGGCCAGCGCCCACGAGCCTCCAATGAGGCCCATTCCGATAATAGCAATCCGTTTGAAAAATGGTCCGGCAGGTTCCATTTTCCCTTGTGCGGAGGGGCTTCAGATGGTTCTTCCCACCGCGGGTGCGATCATTCGTAATTCTTGCATCAGTTGCTCGAACTGCTCAAAGTAGAGTGACTGCGCACCGTCGCTCAGCGCCTTTTCCGGGTCCGAGTGGACCTCAATCAACAGGCCGTCAGCCCCGGCGGCCACGGCGGCGCGGGCCATGGGAGGAACCTTGTCGCGCCGTCCGGTGCCGTGCGAGGGGTCCACCACAATCGGAAGGTGCGACAGCTTCTGGATGACCGGAATGGCCGAAATGTCCAGCGTATTGCGCGTGGCATTTTCAAAAGTTCGAATCCCACGCTCGCAAAGCACCACGTTGTAGTTGCCGCCGGACATGATGTATTCCGCTGAGAGAAGCAGCTCTTCGATGGTGGCGGAAATGCCGCGCTTGAGCAGAACCGGTCTCGATACCTTGCCAAGCTCTTTCAGCAGGTTGTAGTTCTGCATGTTGCGCGCGCCCACCTGGAAGACATCAACGTAATCCAGCATTGCGGGGATCTGCGTGTGGTCCATCACTTCCGAGACCACCAGCAGATCATGCCTGTCAGCGGCGGCACGCATCAGTTTGAGGCCGGGCAAACCAAGCCCCTGAAAGCTGTAAGGGGATGTCCGAGGCTTGAAGGCCCCGCCGCGCAGGACGCTCCCGCCGAGTTCCTTGACGCGGGCCGCTATGGCGTTGATTTGGGTTTCGCTCTCGATGCTGCAAGGACCCGCCATCACGCAAACCTTTTCACATCCCACGGAGACGCCTTTGCCCAAATTGATGATCGAACCTTCGGGACGGAAATGGCGGCTGGCCAGTTTGTAGGGCGCGGAAATTCTTACGACTTCGTCAACGCCCTCAATCAACTCGATGTCGCGCGTATCGAAGTCGATCCTGGCGCCTACCGCCCCGATCACTGTCTGCCGCGCACCCGTCGAGCGATGGGCGTCAAAGCCCAGTTTCATCAGCCGGTCGATGACGTGCCGGATCTGTTCTTCTGTCGCGCCCTCTTCCATCACCACAACCATCGCCGTTACTCCTTGGCCTCTTCCACCTCGGCCGAAGACTCCATCGAGTGGCGCTCCAGAGACCGGGCTTCATCGATGATCCGCTCAAACAGGCGGCGGACCGCCGCATCATCCAGCGGGCCGGGATTTGACTTCACGATGTTCCTCAGAATTTCGGCCTCGCGGTCGGGTTGCCAGGCCGCCAGACTCAGCTTCTTTTTCAGATGGCCAATTTCCACTGCACACTTCGATCGTTCATTCAGCAGCTTCACCAGTTGCCGGTCAATTGCATCGATCTTCTTTCGCCAGTCTTCCAGTTCGTTCATGCCGGTGAACTCCCGGTGCCTTCTTTGAGCCAGCGCACATAGCGTTCGATGGCCGCTGCACCCTCGGTGGAGAAATGCTCTTCAACGCTTCGAACAATCGCGCTTCCTACAACCGCCGCGTCCGCCAGTTCCTGCACGGAGCGGACCTGCTCCGGGGTGGAAATCCCAAACCCGACGGCGAGTGGGAGCCGAGTCATTTTTCTGACACGCTCGATCAGCGGCCGGGTGCTATCAGAGACCTTGTCGCGCTCGCCCGTCACGCCGGCGCGCGCAATCAAATAGAGGAAACCCGTCGAAGCATTTGCCACGCGCTGGAGCCGCTCATCCGTGGAGGTTGGGGCGCCAAGGAAAATGGTATCCAGGTTCCATTTTCTCAGCGTTTCAACGTAGGACACGGACTCTTCCGGCGAGAGATCGACTGCCAGCACGCCGTCTGCTCCGGCCTCGCTGGCATCACGAGCGAAGTTTTCGAGACCATATTGCAGAATCGGATTGTAATAACTGAACAGGACGAGCGGTGCATGGGCCCGTTTTCTCCATTCCGGCAGCATTCGCAGGACCTTGCGAAGGGTCGTTCCGCCGGCGAGCGCGCGTTCTGAGGCGCGCTGGATGACAGGGCCGTCCGCCAGTGGATCAGAAAAAGGGATTCCGAGTTCGATAATATCCGCGCCACCGTTTTGAACGGCTTCGAGCAGGCTGCCTGTGGCCTCGAGGCTTGGGTCGCCGGCGGTGACATAAATCACCAGGCCCTTGGCTTCTGACTCGTGGAGTTGCCGGAACTTCTCCTGAATTCGCGATGTGGAAAGAGTCGGCATATCGGGTTGCGTCGGTCCCCGCTGGCCCTACAGAATTCCCGCAGCCTGGAAAATTCCCAGGTCCTTGTCGCCGCGGCCGGAAAGGTTGACGACGTAGATCGCATCGCGGCCGGCGCCGGGAGCGCGTTTCACGACCTCCGCCAGCGCGTGCGCGGATTCGAGCGCAGGAATAATCCCTTCTGTACGGGCCAGCAGGCGCGCGGCCTCAAGCGCTTCCTTGTCGCGCGCATAAGTATATTCCACGCGGCCCTGCTGGTGGAGCGCCGCGTGTTCGGGCCCGACGGCGGGATAATCAAGCCCGGCGGAGACCGAGTGGGTTTTTGCGATCATGCCGTCCGTGTCCTGCAGCACGTAGGTGTAGGTGCCGTGCAACACTCCCGGCGTTCCGCCGGAAAAGCGCGCGGCGTGTTCGCCGAGCTCCGGCGAACGGCCCCCGGCCTCAATCCCCACCATCTTCACCTGGGCGTCGGGGATAAAATCAAAGAACAGTCCGATGGAATTGCTTCCGCCGCCCACGCAGGCAAAGAGGCAGTCCGGGAGCCGTCCCGCAAGCTCGAGAATCTGCTGCCGCGTTTCCTGCCCGATGACGCGGTGGAAATCACGAACCATCATGGGGTAGGGGTGAGGCCCGAGCACCGAGCCCAGCAGGTAATGCGTGTTCTCGACATTCGCGACCCAGTCACGCATGGCCTCATTGATGGCGTCCTTCAGCGTCCTGGAGCCGGAACTTACGCCCACAACTTCCGTGCCCAGCAAGCGCATGCGGAAGACGTTGGGCGACTGTCGGGCCATGTCTTCTTCGCCCATGTAAACGCGGCACTCAAGGCCCATCAGCGCCGCCACGGTCGCGGTGGCCACGCCATGCTGGCCGGCCCCGGTTTCGGCAATCAGGCGCGTCTTGCCCATGCGCACCGCCAGCAGGCCCTGGCCTATGCAATTGTTGATCTTGTGCGCCCCGGTGTGGAGCAGGTCTTCGCGCTTCAGATAAACCTGCGCGCCGCCCAAATGCTTTGTCAGCCGCTCGGCGTGGTAAAGCGGCGTGGGGCGTCCGACGTAATATCGCAGCAGCCGCTTGAATTCGGCCTGAAAAGCGGCGTCTTTGCGGGCGAGGTCGTAGGCGCGCTCAAGCTCCTCGATGGGATGCATGAGGGTTTCCGGCACGTAGCGCCCGCCGAAATCACCAAAGCGCCCGCGGACGTCAGGCCCTGAAATTGTTTCTCGCCCGTACGGCATTTTGCCTACTTCCGATCCAGCCCGGATGAATTACAGGTTGCGGTCTGCCGCCCGGACCGCAGCAAAAAACGCGCGAAGCAGCGCCGAGTCTTTCTGCCCCGGCCCGGATTCCACGCCGCTTGCAACATCCACGGCGAACGGCCGGACCGTTTGAATGGCGCGTCCAACGTTGCCCGGATTCAAGCCGCCTGCCACGATGATGGTCCCATATCTGTTTGCTTCGCGCGCCACTTCCCAATCAAACGACTTTCCTGTTCCACCGCTCAGGTTTGGGTGACAGGCGTCCAGAAGAAAACCGTTGGCGCGCAGATTTGAAAGCGATTCGGCCTTGAAACCGTCTCCCACAGCCACCGCCCGAATCAAAGGGTAGGCGGTTGGCAGTCCATCAAAATCAGGGAACCGAGGTCCGTGAAGCTGAATGACGCCAACGCCGGCCTCTTGCGCAATGGCGGTGACGCGGTCCATTTCCGTCTCGTTCGCGTAGACGCCAACCGCCGTCACAAATGGCGGCAGGGACTGAATGATGGCGCGGGCCGTCGCGGAATCGATGTAACGCGGCGAAGGACGATAGAAGTTGAAGCCCAGCGCTTCGGCCCCAAGCTCGACCGCCAGCAGTGCGTCTTCAAGGCGCGTAATCCCGCAGACTTTGATTCTGGTCGGCATCGGCTCAGGTCCCGGCCATTTTGAGCATTGGAGCGCTCTTGAGAAGGCGTGATAATTCTTCTCCCGGATCGCCCGCCAGCATCAGGTGCTCGCCGATCAGGACAGCGTCAAATCCCGCTTTCGACAGCCTTTCCAAATCCGCGCCGCTCTTGATTCCACTCTCGCTGACGGCCAGGCGCCTGGGAGGAACCTTCTCGCGGAGCCGGAAAGAAGTTTCCAAGCTGACCTCAAGTGTATTCAGATTGCGATTGTTGACTCCTATCACTTGCGCGCCGGAGTCGATGGCCCGGTCCAGCTCTTCCGCTGTGTGGACTTCCACCAGCGCGGCCACCCTCAGCCGTTCTGAAAGTTCGAGGAAATGCCTCAGGTCCTTGTCCTCGAGGGCCGCGACAATCAGGAGGAGCGCGTCAGCGCCAGCGGCCGCGGATTCGTACACCTGGTATTCGTCAATGATAAAGTCCTTGCGCAGCACGGGCAGGCGGACTGCTCCGCGCGCGGCCTTCAGGTCATCGAGCGAGCCCTGGAAAAACTCTTCTTCCGTCAAAACGGAAAGCGCCGAAGCGCCCGCCTGCTGGTAGGATTGCGCGATTTCCCGAGGGCGAAAGTTGGACCGCAGCAGCCCTCTTGATGGGGACGCTTTCTTGAGCTCCGCAATTACGCTTAACACCTCGCCGGAGAGCGCCGCGGCAAAATCCCGGAAGTCAGACCGCGATTCCGCCGCCTGGCGAAGCGTCTCCAGAGGAGCGCCGGCGCGCATTTCTTCGACGCGCCGCCGGCGGGCAGCGATGATGGTCCTCAAAATCTGGCTTTCCTTCACCTTAATTCCCCGATGCAGGTTGTCGTGCACGAAGAGGAAGATTGCGACAGAGACAAAAGTTTACTCTAACCTTGCGGAAGAGGCGAAGTCAACGCTCGCGGCGCGCTACGAATATACTGGGCCAAGCGACGAAGTGCCGCCACCGGTGATTTTGGCCCACCTTTCCCGTGAGCAAGCATAGGACCTGTTTGGCAGGCCCGAAATCTGTTTCATGAGTAGCATGACGAAAGGGGCTGAAATTTTTCCCGGAAAGCCTTATATTTACGAGTTTAGCTGGAGCTCAACGCGGAGGATATCGTTATGGCGGATGTTGTAACTTTTGGCGAAGCCATGATTCGGCTTGCGCCTCCACACTTTCAGCGGCTGGAGCAGACAAATTCTCTGGACGTCCAGGTCGGCGGCGGCGAGCTGAATGTAGCGGTGGGCGTGAGCCGTCTGGGGCTAACGAGCACCTGGGTTTCCCGGCTGCCCCGGAATCCTCTGGCGCGACTGCTGGAGAACCGGGTGCGGCAGGCGGGCGTTGATACCTCGCAAATCGTGTGGGCGGAAGGCGGCCGGCTCGGCCTCTACTTTGTGGAATTTGGCGCCGCGCCGCGGCCGAGTTCCGTTCTGTATGATCGCTCGTATTCGGCCATTTCCGCTATCGAGCCCGGCGAGGTGGACTGGAGGAGTGTGTTTGCGGGCGCAAAATGGTTTCACACCAGCGGTATTACTCCAGCGTTGAGCGGTTCCGCGGCGGCCGTCATGCGTGAAGGTCTGGAAGCCGCCAGGCGCGCGGGCGTTACCGTCAGCTATGATCTTAACTATCGGGGAAAGCTGTGGACACCGGAAAAAGCGCGAGACGTGCAGGAGCCGCTGATGGAATTGGTCGATGTCCTGATTACGACGGAAGAAGATACCGGCGTGGTTTTCAAGATCAAGGCATCGGGTGCGGCCGACGATCAGGCATTCAAAGAGATTTCCGCGGGCAGCTACGAGGAAGTGGCCCAGCGCCTTCAGGAGAAATTCAAGTTCAAGGCGGTGGCCATCACCTTGCGAGAAAATCCGCTGGTATGGCGAAATACGTGGTCGGCCATCGCGTACGCCGATGGCAAGTTTTATGAAGACGTTAAGTACGACCTTGAGATTGTGGACCGCGTCGGCGGCGGCGATTCATTCAGCGCTGGATTCGTCTATGGGTATCTTGTGAAGAAGTCTTACGAAGCCGCTGTGCGTTATGGGAATGCGTTTAGCGCGCTCAAGCAGACCATTCCCGGTGACTTTAACTGGGCGACACTGGACGAAGTGGAAAAATTAATGAAGGGCGCGAGCCTGCGCGTGGCCCGTTAGTAACTCGAGGCGCGGGGTTCAGCCCTGCCTGCCGGCGTAAGCAGGATTATTTCCTGCAATCGGCCCCTTGCAGGCAACCGCCTTGCGCAGATTCCAGCGAGAGGATTCAGCCATGCCCTGGTGCAGAGAGAAGGTGATAAACCGGCTGCGAGAAGTGGGGGTTGTTCCCATTGTCCGCGTGTCGAATCCGAACGACGCTTTCAAGACGGTCGAGGCGGTTGTCGCCGGAGGCGTTCCGGTTGTGGAGATCACGATGGGCGTGCCGAATGCCCTTCGCGTGATGGAGCAGGTGGTTGAGCAGTTTGGAGAAAGCGTATTGCTGGGAGCCGGCACGGTCCTGGATTCGGAAACGTGCCGCGCTGCGTTGCTGGCCGGCGCCGAATTTATCGTGACTCCTTGTCTTGACCTCAAAGTTATTGAGACTTCGCGTCGATACAGCAAGGCGTGCATTCCCGGCGCCCTGACGCCGACGGAAATTGTGACGGCGTGGCAGGCCGGGGCGGACATGGTGAAAGTGTTTCCCTGTGGTCCGGTTGGCGGACCGAATTATCTCAGGTCGCTGCGAGGCCCGCTCCCGCAGATTGACTTTGTTCCGACCGGCGGCGTTGATCTGGAAACTACGCCGGATTACATCCGCGCCGGGGCGGCCGCGGTGGCCGTCGGCGGAGAACTCGTGTCACGCAAGGCCCTCGAGGAAGGGAAAACGGAAATTATCACCGCGAATGCCCGCAAATTCCTGGAGGCCGTCCGCACTGCCAGGGCTGGGCTGCAGAAATAAACGCGGTGGAAAATTGAAGAAGCTGTTGGTGCGGCCAGTTAAGCAAGACTCTCTTCCAGTCTCTTGAGGGCCATCAGGACCTCCGCCGGGCCCTTGAGATAAAAATTCGCCTTCGTTTCCCGGAACTTTCCCACCCGAATGGTGACGCCATCTTGCAGCAACGCAAATGCTGTTTCATCCGTGGTGTCATCTCCGGCGTAGATCACCAGCTTGCGGCCCGGAAGCTTCTGAAGCAGGTCTTCGGCAGCTTTTCCTTTGTTTCCCATGTCAATTGGATAAATTTCCCAGATCTTTTTCCCTGCCAACAGGCCAAATCCGGGGCCCAGGCGGGTCAGCGCTGCTGTGACAATGGCGTAGGTTTTCTGCACCGCAGGCTTGCGGGCGGCCCGGTAGTGAACGCCAAAACAGATGCCCTTGTCCTCCACTTTAATTCCCGGAATGCCGCGGACCTGCTGCTGGACCCATTTCATGGCCTGCCGGACCTGGCGTGTGCCGGGCAGGTCGGGGGGGGTTCCGTTGCTTCGCTCCCAGCCGTGCAGCCCGAAATAGATGGCGCCTTCCACCGGCGCCCGGAGCTGCAAGTCATCGAGTTGCCGCCCGCTGATGAAACACAGAGTGATCTTCCTGTGGCGGGCCAATTTTCGCAGCACGCGCCGGGCGGGCCCGCCAAGGAACACCTCCCCGGGCGTATGGCGCAATCGCACCAGAGTGCCGTCGAAATCGAGAAACACAACGACATGCTTCGCCACCCGGACTCGGCGGCGCACGAGTTCCCAGCAATCGAACAAGTATGGTGGCTTCTGGCTTCTGCGGGCCTGCGGTGCCTGGGGGGAGTTTGTCAGCAGTTTCGACCTGGGTGAACGGCGGCCGGGCTGTCTGATTTTTGTCATCGTTCCCGGGTTGGGCCAGCGTTCCACGCGAAAGGTCTTACGACATTTCTCTTGAAGAGATGAGCTGTTCCTGGAGCTACCGTACTCTTACCGGCTCGGGCTTTTCCAGCCGCACTTCCGAGAGCTCGCGGACCAGGCTGGCCGCCCAGCGATAGGTGTTATGCTCACGGACTACGCGTCGCATGCGCTGCATCCGCAACCTTTTCTCTTCGAGGTCCATCGACACGGCGAATTTAATGGCTTCCGCCAGTTGCTCCGTATCGTAGGGATTGACAACCAGCGCATCTCGCAGTTCGCGACAGGCCCCCGTAAAGCGGCTTAAGATGAGGACCCCCTGGCCGTCACTGCGCGAGGCGACAAATTCTTTGGCCACCAGGTTCATGCCGTCGTGGAGCGAGGTCACCATGCAAAAGTCAGCCGATTTGTAGTAGCGTACGATCTCCTCGTGGCTGTGATGCCGTTTCAGGAGGATGATGGGTTTCCATGCACCTCGCATGAAACGATTGTTAATGCGGTGGGCCTCCGATTCAATTTCATGCACCAGGTTGCGGTACTGCTGGATGTCTGTACGGCTGGGAGCGCCAATCTGGACAAAGCTGAACTGTTTCTGATAGGCAGGATATTTTTCGAGGAACCTTTCGACGCCCCAGAAACGTTCAACGATCCCTTTCGTGTAATCCATGCGATCGACGCCCAGTCCCATCACGGCGCCTTCCGCTCCAAGCTCTCTCAGGAGGTTTTCAGCCTCGGGAGGTCCTGCGAGTGTTGACGCGTCCGCCGTCTCGTTTTCGAAGACGACGCTTACCGGAAATGGGCGGACCAGCGTGAAGTGTCCACGCCGGTTGACGGCAAACCGGTCCCATTCAATCCGGCATTCGAGGGCGCGGTCAACCGTCTCAAGAAAATTGTTGCAATGGTTCTGAATGTGGAAACCGGCGATATCAGCACCCAGCAGCCCGTCCAGCAATTCTCGCTGCCAGGGGCAGATGCCGAAAGCCTCGGCATTTGGCCAGGGAATGTGCCAGAAGATGGCGACCCGGGCATCCGGCCGCTTCTCCTTTACCATCCGCGGCAGCAAGGCAAAATGATAATCGTGGATCAAAACGGCGGGGTCCTGCGTGCCCTCCAGTTCCTCCAGCAAGGCCCTGGCAAACTTCTGGTTCACAGCCTTATACTGCTTCCAGTCCGCCTCGCGGAAGATGGGGCGCGTGTGAGCGATGTGGCAGAGCGGCCAGAGGCCTTCGTTGGCGAATCCGAGGTAGAATCCCTGTTCTTCCTCTTTGCTGAGCCAGACCCTCCGCAACGTGTAATGGGGGTCATCTGGCGGCACGCGCAGGCGGCTCTTATCATCCGCCGTCTCGCGGTCGGCGTTTCCATCTCCGGCTGCCAGCCATGTTCCGTCGCAGGCCCGCAGGATGGGTTCAAGCGAAGTGACCAGACCGCTGGCCGGCACCACGCACTTGATTCCGCCATTCTCGTGCACGTGCATATACGGCTCGCGGTTGGAAACGGCAAAAATCGGTTTATCGCGAAAGCAATTTCGCACATGCACCCGCAGGCGCTCCGCCGTCCAGATGACGTCACCCATTTCTCGCAAACGGGCTTCTTCTTCGGCGGCTGTTCGGGCGACTTCCAGGGTTTTGGCCAGTTGTGTTACCTCGCGCGCGATCGGCTGGAAAATCTCCTCAGCCGGCAACGAAGCCGTCCGAAGACCCTTGCCAGTCCGCAGCGCACGCAGCCACTGGGCGGTCTTTGTGACCGGCTCCAGAATGCTGATGCGGATAATCAGCAGGCAGATGAAAGCGATGAGGAGCGTTTCCACCAGCAGGCGGAGAAATGTATCGCGCCAGAGACGGAAAGACTGGTCCTCAATGAAGCTCGTGTTGTGGTAGATCGCCAGCACACCTTCCACGCCCCCATTCCCTTGAATGGGCAGCGCATAGACCTGCATGGGTACGCCATTCAAATTGAAGAACTGGTTCACTCCCTTGACCCGATAAAGTGCCTGGCCGACCGCAGAAGGAGCAGCGCCCGTTTGGTTCTCGAGTGTTGTGGCAACTGCGATTTTGTTTCCGTGACTGTCGTAAACCGCAACTCCGTCGAGGGCTTCGCGGTTTTCGAATCGGTCCAGAAGCTGCTGCAAAGAGACGAGGGAATGGCTGGCGAGTAAAGGCTGGACGTTGTCAACAAGGCTTTCCGCAAGCACTGCTGCGCGTTTCTCCAGATCACTTCGAAGTGAACGCTTTTGGGAACGTACCTGAAAGTAGGCGAAGACAAAGGCTACCAGCGTAATGCTGATGGTCAGGGATATGATGAGCCTGTGGCGAATCCGCATGATGTCATTATTGCATCCCTTTCTGTGACAACCTCACAGGAGGGACTCAACCGCTATTAGCTGTACGTTAATATAACCGTGCAACCATTGTGCGTTGACCTGGAATGTTTCGTGGACTTTAATTATAAGCCATGATGGAGGTGAATGGTGGATTTTAAGGATCGAGTGGCAATTATCACGGGCGGAACAGGTGCTCTGGGCCATGCCGTTGTTCTGGATCTGCTCAAGGATGGGACGCGTGTCGCAGTGCCTTATCTGGGTCAGGATGGGTGGCGAACACTCCAAGCGGCTGCCGGCAATTCCTCTGGCCGTCTGATGGGTGGGCCCGTGGACCTCAATAAGTCGCCGGATGTAGAAGCGTTCATTTCCAATGTGTTGGAGCGTTATGGCCGGGTGGATTTTCTGGTCTGCGTGGCGGGAGGGTTTGCGGCAGGCAAGAGTTTCGAAACTGATGACCAGGCGTGGGACCAGATGATGGGCCTTAACCTCATGAGCGTCGTCCGCATGTTGCGGCCGCTGGTTCCCCTGATGATCCGCCAGAATTTCGGGCGAATCGTCACCGTTTCGAGTGGCGCCATCCTGCATGGCGGGGGCGCAGGAATTGCGCCTTATGCCGTCTCCAAAGGCGCGGTTCTGCAACTCACCGAGGTCCTTGCGCAGGAGCTTGGGAGCTATGATGTTCGGGCGCACTGCATCTTGCCCGGGACCATGGATACACCGGCAAACCGGAAAGCGATGCCGAACGCGGACTTCTCAAAATGGGTCCGGACTGAAGACGTGGCAAAGGTGATCCATTTTCTTTTGAGCGACCAGTCGCGTGCCGTGCGCAGCGTTGCAGTGCCTGTGCTCGGCTAAGCCCGCGCAAGATCCAGAAGAGCCGGCCTTTCTGCCGCTGCCTCGACGCTTTCATGAATTTCGCTTGACGGCCCATATGCACTGCACTAGCGTTGCTGCTTGACTGAAACTTACCTTGCGGGGCTTCTGCGGGGGCAGATTCGCGGAAGAAAACCCGAAATACCTGGCAGATGAGGCGCGATGAGAGCCAAAGCTCCCTACAGGTTAATGATTGCCGGCGTGGCGCTTGGACTGATGGCCGTATTGGTTCCGGCGACATTCGCGCCGACACAGACAGGCAGCGATCCGTGGATGAATCCGTCGCTCTCCGCCGAGCGCAGGGCCGACCTGCTGATCCATGTGATGACGCTCAAAGACAAGGTCGGCCTGATGCACGGCATCGACCGGAAAGAGCATCCGTTCAAGGGATATGTAGGTTATGTTCCGGCGAACCCGCGGCTCCATATTCCTGCGTTGAAGCTCGCCGATGGGCGTGCGGGTGTGGGGAACAAGGCCACTGAAGTAACGCTTCTGCCGGCCCCCATTGCCGTTGCCGCCAGTTGGGACACGTCTTTACTGGAAGCCTTTGGCAAGGTCATCGGCAAAGAGCAGTGGGGGAAGGGAACAAATGTTGAACTGGGTCCCACCATCGACGTGGTTCGCGTTCCCGAGTGGGGAAGGACTTTTGAAACCTACGGCGAGGATCCCTATTTCAACGGGCAGATGGCTGCGGCCGAGATCAAGGGTATCCAGAGCCAGGGGCCCATTGCCAACGCGAACATGTATCTGACCATGAACCAGGAAAGCGACCGCTTCCATATCGATTCGATTGTGGATGAGAGGACCCTGCAGGAAATTTATTTGCCGCCATTTCAGGCCGCGGTTTCGGGCGGTGTCGGCACTTTCATGTGCGCCTACATCAAGACGAACGGCGTCTACTCCTGTGAGAACTCGCACGTGCTGGGTGATCTTCTCAAGAATCAACTCGATTTTGGCGGCTGGGTCATGAGCGACTGGGGCGGCACTCATTCCACGGCTGCTTCCGCAAGTGCAGGCCTGGACCAGGAAATGCCCGACGATCGCTACTATGGACAGGCGCTTGAAAAAGCCGTTACAAACGGCCAAGTGAACATGGCGAATCTGAATGAGCACGTCAGGAGAATCCTGATAACGATGTTCCGGCACGGCCTGTTTGACCGGCAACAGTCTGGCAACTGGGACTCCAACGTTCGAAGCCCGGAGCACGACGTCTTTTCACGCAGCGCGGCCGAGCAGGGAACCGTCCTGCTGAAGAACCAGGGTGACATCCTTCCGCTCTCCGGCGCCTCTTCCATTGCCGTGATCGGCGCAGATGGCGGAGATAAGCCGCAGGTTGAGGGCACGGGCAGTTCCGCCGTCATCGCGCCGTATGTGGTGAGTCCGCTGGAAGGCATCCGCAAGCGCGCGGGCGGGGGCAGCCGGGTGACCTACTCGGACGGCAGGGACCTCGCCGATGCCGCTCGGGCGGCGAAGTCTGCCGCGGTCGCAATTGTGTTTGTGAGTACCGTCGAGGGTGAAGGCCATGACCGGCCGAACCTTGTGCTGCCAGGTAACCAGGACAATCTCGTCTCAACTGTGGCCGCGGCTAATCCTAAGACCATTGTGGTTTTGAACACGGGCGGTCCGGTGCTGATGCCCTGGGTTGAAAGCGTTCGCGGCATCATCGAAGCGTGGTATCCAGGGCAGGAAGACGGCAATGCCATTGCGGCAATACTGTTCGGAGACGTTAATCCCGGAGGAAGACTGCCGCTGACTTTTCCTCGAACAGCGGACAAAGTTCCGACCAGTTCTCCGCAGCAATGGCCCGGGGTCAACGGAAAGTCCGTCTACAGCGAGAAGCTCAACGTCGGTTACCGGTGGTATGATGCCACCGGAGCCGAGCCTCTATTTCCCTTCGGTTTTGGCTTGTCGTACACCACCTTCCGGCTCAGCCGTCTCGAAGTCGCGGCCGCTCGCCTCAGTAAAGGGGCAGGCGTCGTTAACGCGACGGTCGATGTCACCAACACGGGCCGCCGCGCCGGGGCTGAAGTGGTTGAGGCCTACATCAGCCAGCCTCCCGGGAACGGCGAGCCGCCACGACAGTTGTGTGCTTTTGACAAGGTGTTTTTGAAACCGGGTGAGACCAGACAGGTTCGCCTTTCCATCGCGCCTCGCGCACTTTCGTATTACGACACATCAGTGCGCCGCTGGGTTTCTCGCGCAGGCACTTACCGGATTCTGGTAGGAACTTCTTCCCGAGACCTCCCGTTGCGGAGCGATGTCACCTTAACGGACGCTTCGCACTGACGATGAACGCATCGATGGGGAATGGACGCTCCTGTCCGCTAGATGAGCATCACGCCGCCTGCTCTGAGGGAAAACTCGACGAATGTTCTGGTTTATTCGGCATGGCGGGTAGTGACTCAGTTTGATTCATGGCACGGGCGTCTCATCTGTGCTGGGGTCAACAAACACGGCAGGGTGGCCGTGGCACAAAACGGGAAGGAGACTGAGTCACCAGCGGCCGACGGCCTCGATTGACTTTCGCGCGGCGGGTGACGTAGAGTACCTTCTTCCTGCAGGCAATGTCGATCTCGTCGCCTTGCTCCAGTGCACGCGGGAAAATTCCATCCGACACCTGCTTGTAAATGGAATGTACCGGGATTTCGGTCTTGTTCCCGGCTTTAGAATGGCCTTGTCAAAGGAGAGTCCAATGTCCACACCTCATGAAGCAAATGCGCCTGCGCATTCATCGGCGATGGCGGCAGGGAGGGTTTTCAACTTCAGTCCGGGGCCGGCCATGCTTCCCGACGCCGTCATGTCCCGCGTGCAGCAGGAGTTCCTGAATTATGGCGGCGTTGGCGCCTCCATCATCGAAATCAGCCATCGCTCCAAAGACTTCATGGCCGTGGTGGATGAGGCCGTTGCGCTTTTTCGAGAACTTGTTTCGCTCCCGGAAAACTATGCAGTGCTTTTCGTACACGGCGGGGCCCGCATGCAGTTTTCCGCGATACCGATGAACCTGGTCGGGCTGAAGCCGGCGCACCGCGCAGCCTACGTTGAAACGGGAGTGTTCTCCGGCACCGCGATCAAGGACGCTGTTCCTTATGGCACCATTGAGACAGTCGCCAGCGGCCGAGGTGACAACTTCGTGCGCATCCCGGAACTGGACATGGGCCGTGTCCCTGCGGACACTTCTTATCTCCACATCACCACCAACAACACAGCCTACGGAACGCGTTGGAACAAGTTTCCCGAAGCTGGTGATATACCCGTGGTCGCCGATACGACTTCAGAGATTTTGTCGCGCGTAATGGATTATTCACGTTTTGGGGTTGTTTATGCGAGCCTCCAGAAGAACCTGGGTCCGGGCGGGACCGCCATCGTCGTCATCCGCAAAGACCTTCTCGGCCACGCCCTGCCAATGACGCCGCCGCTGCTCGATTACGCTGCCGTGGAAAAGGGCCAGTCGCTCATCAATACGCCGAGCACCTTCAACATTTATTTCACTCGTGAAGTTTTGCGCTGGATGAAAGACCTGGGAGGCGTCAGCGAAATGGAACGCCGCAACAATCAGAAGGCCCAACTCCTCTACAGCGCGCTTGACCAGTCGAGTTTTTACAAACCGCTGGTGGACAAAGCGCACCGTTCCACGATGAACGTCACGTTTGACCTGCCTTCGCCAGAGGCGCTGGAAGCATTCCTCAAGCAGGCTGGCCGGCAAGGGCTGTACTCGTTGAAGGGTTACCGAGCGGTCGGGGGAGTGCGCGCTTCAATTTACAACGGTATGCCGCTCGCAGGCGTCGAGGCACTCGTCGCCTTTATGAAAGAGTTTGAGCGATCGCATGGATAGAAACCGCGAGGTCGTCTAAGCGAAAAACCCATCTTGTCGAAGGGAGGGTGGCGCGCCCCGGAGGCTGACCTGATCCTGGCGCGGACACGACATGAAAATCCTGGTTGCGGACAACGTTTCTCTGAAGGCCCTGGAAGTGCTCCAATCGGACGATTCCTGGAACGTCGTTTTCCTGCCCAAGCAGAAAAGCCTCTCCCTGATCGAAGAGATCAAGGACGCCGACGCGCTGGTGGTACGAAGCGCCACCAACGTGAATGCCGACCTGCTGGCGCATGCCAGATGTCTGCGCGCCGTCGGGCGGGCCGGTGTGGGCGTTGATAACGTGGACCTCGAGGCCGCCACAAAGCACGGCATTGTGGTGATGAACACTCCGGGCGGCAGCGCAACCAGCGTTGCGGAGCAGGCGGTTGGATTCCTGGTATCGCTGGCCAGGCGGATTCCACAGGCCGATGCTTCAATGAAACGGGGAGCCTGGGAAAAGAAGAAACTCACCGGCACGGAACTGCGCGGCAAGACGCTGGGGCTGGTCGGACTGGGTCGGATTGGCAGTGAAGTGGCGCGGCTGGCCCGCGCGTTTGAAATGCAGGTGATCGCTTACGACCCTTACGTGCCGTTGCGGCTTGCCCAGGAGCAGGGCGTGAGGCTGGTGAAGTTTGATGAACTGCTGGGCGAAAGCGACTTCATCAGCCTGCACACGGCAGCGACTGCAGAAACCCATCATCTCATTAACGCCGAAACGCTTGCCAAGACGAAGCCGGGCGTTCGCCTCATCAACTGCGCGCGCGGAGAGCTGATCAAGGAAGAAGACCTTCTCCAGGCCCTGGAGAGCGGCCACGTTGCTGGGGCTGCCCTCGACGTGTTTGAAAAGGAACCTCCAACTGATTCCAGGCTGGTGGCGCACCCGAACGTGATCGCTACGCCCCACATCGCGGGATCCACCGACGAAGCGCTCGAAAATGTAGGCATCAGCATCGCCGAGCAGGTTCGGGATTACCTGCGGCTGGGCGTTCCGCGCAACGCCGTCAACATGCCCGCCATCTCTCCTGAAGAGTATAAGAAGCTTGAGCCTTACATCCAGCTCGGGGAGAAACTCGGCGCTTTTGTTGCCCAGATTGCCGGCGAACGCCTGGAAGAGGTGAAGATCAGCTATGACGGCGGGCTGGCTGAACTCAACACCCATCTGGTGAAGAATGCCGTTCTCAAAGGTGTCCTCAGCAAGCCTCTCCTGCATGAGATCAACCTGATCAACGCTGCCTCCCTGGCGCAGGAGCGGGGAATTGAGGTTATCGAGGTCAGAAGCGCGCATCGCGCCGCATATTCAAACTCGTTGGGCATCGCTCTGCGCACGGACGTCGATTCGCCCTCGGTCCTGGGCATGGTGGGAATGCGTGGATTGCGCATCCTTGGCATCAACGAGATCAACATAGAAGCTTCTCTGAAGGGCTTCATCCTGTTTATCCGCAATCAGGACGTGCCGGGCGTGATTGGGCGCGTGGGAACGATTTTGGGCGATAACAAAGTTAATATCGCCAGTTTCGCCCTGGGCAGGAGCCAACAGGCAGGGGAAGCGATTGGCCTGGTCAATATCGATGAGCTGATTTGCCAGGACGTGCTGGATCAAATCCGGGAAGTCCCGGCAGTGCATTTTGCCTGCGTTGTCGAGGTGTAATACGCGCTAGGGATGTGGGCTGCGTTGGTGATTTCAAGCGCGGGCGCCGTTTGGTTCCTCACCAGTTGGCTGGCTCCGCACAAGCGCCGCTTGGTGTTACTCGAGTTCTTCAATCCCAACCAGAAAGTACCTGTACATGCCTTCCCGAAATGGGGTCACTTCGTACCACAGGCGGCATCGCACTTCGCGACGACGATGATGGACGTAAACGCGCCGCTCTTCAGACACTCTCCAAGCCATACTCCACCCCACATGAGAAGAGTTTGCATCAACCGAGCATGCCAGTTGCCAAACATCGCGCCACGGCTTGTTGCTGATCAGGTACGCATATGCCACAGGTAGCTATGGGTGCGAAGGGCCTTTCGCCGGGTGCAAAGCCTTGCGCGGTTAAAAGATCGAAGGGTTTACCGTGGGACGAGTGTCTTCTGCAGGATGGATGCAAGCAAGCAATCACTTTTCAAGTCTTGTCGCCGACGCGCGCTTGAGCGCGGACTTTACGGACTGTTGAGTACACCCCGAAAATGATCATCGCCAGGACGAAGGCATAAACCCACGCTGGGATGTTGCGCCCCACGATGAGCAGATAAAGATAGGCGGAGATGAAGAAGAAGGAAGCCGCCAGGACAGGCAGAGTGATGGATTTCTTTCGGCGCAGGTTGCTGATGATCCAGCCGACGCAAACAGTAAAGAATGGAATGGCGCCCAAATAGATCCCGGCGAAGATGGCAGGATTGACGTTGTATTTCCGCCCCAGGTTTCGAGACCAGTTGCGAAACCAGTTCTTCAGCCAATTGATGCCCAACTGAAATGACGAGTAGCCCTTACCCCGGCCGGATTGATCATTCAAGCCCCAGTGGTAAGTTTCGAAGCGGATGGCGAACTTGCCGTCTCTGAGTTTGTCCATGGCAGCCGGCGGGCCGAACTTAAGCAGGAAACCGTGAAATCCGCCCGGATATGCATCGAAATCCGATCGATACCATTTGAAGATTGGACTCACGCTCACCAGGCGCCTTTCCGGATAAAAATTGTTAAGCGCAGAATTGGCCAGCCACTCGCGCACGTTGGCATCCAATTGCTCGTCCAGCCTTCCGGGCAAGTAGGCTTCGCGCCTGAGCGGCGGACAACTGCGCGCAGCGCATACCAGCGCGGCATGAATCCTGGGATCTTTCATCTCGCGAAGGCGGGATTCGATCTCATCCAGCGAGACCGATTCTCCGGCCAGGCGAAAACGCCGCGCCTTGAAGGGGCTTGGCGTGTCCCAGATGCTTTGCACCGGATAATTTTCGACAATCCACTCCATCGTCATTGAGTTGTAGGCGTTGATCAGGAGCGCTTTTTTCTCATCCGCCGATAGTTTCTGCGATCCAGGCTGGCCGAGGCTTGCAACGAACTCGTGGAGCTTTTTCCCATCATGCTGTTTCAACTTTGTGTAATCGACCAGATGTTGCTGATTGACATACTGATGCAGGATTTCGTCCCACGGCGCCAGATCGACTTTTGGCAGCATGCTGGGCGGCATGAGGACGAAAAGGGCAAGCATGACGGCGGTCAGTTTCACGGAACAGTTGTTTTGCGATCTATCCACCTACTTATAATGCCACTCTTTAAGGTTCGCATCGGCGGGCGCGTTGGCTGCGACGTGGCCAGCCATGATGCGGACCATGTTCTCCTGGGTGGTTGACTGCCAGCCATGACCTTTCTCGGGCCGCCCGTACTCGAACTTCCCGTCGTAGTAAGGGTTGGTCGTACTTTCCAGGAACTTTTCCAGGTCGTAACACGCCAGGTTCAGGTAATAGGTGTCCATATCGCCCACGTCGATGTGGATTTTTCCCACCAGGCTGGCGCCGATTTTTGACCAGTTCCGCCGCAGATATTGCGTGAGATCATAGCCGTGATCGCGCATGTAGTCGGCTACGTTATGGTCGATTTCGCCTGTGCGCTTGTCCCAAAGCGGTTTGGGATAGCCGTCCGCGCCGACGGGTCCGTACACCGCTTCCCAGGCTTCGAGTTGTTGGCCGGAGCGGCCATGGCTGCCCAGCACGTCCTCGAGCTGGCTTTCCTGCTGGACGGTTGTGGTTACCTGCCCATCGGTTTCGCGGCTGAGCGGTCTGATCGCCCGCAGCCAGCGGCGGCCCGGCGCAAAAAAGGCATTGTCATCACTGTAGATGTCGATGAGCTGATCGTGCGTGAAGTGCACCGGATCGGGATAGAGCGTCCATGTGCCGCCAAAAAATTCCGGGTGAAAGACCTGGAGCGCCAGCGATTCCCATCCTCCCGTCGATCCGCCGGTCAGCACGCGGGCGTAGGGTTTGCGGATAATCCGAAAATGCGTTTCGACGTAGGGAATCAGTTCCGTCATGAGGGCGTCGCCGTACGGCCCATTGTTGGCAGAGTTCACCGCATAGGAGTCGTCGAAAAACGGTGTGGGATGCTGGAAAGTGACGGCGATCATCCGGGGGAAACCGGCGGAGTTCCAGGCTTTGTAAAATTGGTAGCCGGTCTCAATGTTGTAAGAACGGAGGATGTTCTCCACGCGCCCGGACACATCTTTATCGGCGGTGGAGAAGCTGAACGCGGGCCCCAGGCCGAAGTGCCCCTGCTCGTAGATCACCGGATAGTAGCTTTCAGGGTGGGAGTCGTAGCCCCTGGGCAGCAGCACGACCGCACCCTGGTAGATGGGACGGCCCCAGAACCTGCTGAGCAATTTGCTCTGGATTTTGATGCGCTTCACCCACGCCGTATCCGCCGGGACGTTCACCGGCGGGATTACCTGCGTCAGGCTCAGCTTGATGTCAAAACCCGCAGCGGGATCCAGATGGACGCGCTCAACCTTGCTGTAAAGATTGCCCGGTGCGCTGTTGAACTGCTGTCCCTCCCACTGGTCCATGTGCGCCCAGATGGCATGGCCATCGGAGCGATGGAACTCTGAATAGACATTGACCAGCGCTTGCACATAGTAGTCACCTGACGGCACCTCCCTCAAGCTGCGTGTTGGGAAGCCAAGTGTGCTTGCGTTGATGACGACCGTCTGCCCCGGTTTGAGCCGGCTGACATCAACACCGAAAAACGGCGGGTGACTGCCCCACGACCCAACCTGCAACCGCGGCTCGGGATCCTGATCATCGGAAAGCATCACGTAGACGCGTCCGGTAATGGGCTTGCTGTGGACCCCCGCGGGAAAAGAAATCTCAAACTCCAACCCGGGCGTTGCAGCTCTTGCTCTGCTGAAGGCGGCAAGACTCGAAACGGCCACGGCAAGCACGGCCAGGCGGACCGTCCAGCGAGCGTCGCGAAATGCGGTTGGGCAATCCATGGACTTCTCCTTTGCGCCAGCGGATCTTTGCAGGGCTAATCGTCCCCGGCGGACTTTGGTCCCCAGGTCCAGTAGAGTCCGAGGTAGGCATAGTTTTCGGTCTGTCCGGCGATGCTGTGGCCGTAAGCGAACAGAAGTTGAAAACCGGGATTCCGGAAGTAGTAGTAGCCTCCCAGATCGACCATGGTGGCGGGGCGCGGGCTCGGCGTCCCCTGCCCTTCGGGGCCATGGTAGAAGACTTCTCCTCCGAGTGTCCACTTCTTGCCAAAATCTCTCTGAAGCAACCATCCGCTGAATGGATAATCCCGCGCGCCCGGAGCGTGGTTGATCACCACACCGCCGCCACCGTAGGTGGTCCAGGGGTCAAAGCTTTTCTGAATCCAGATCGGAATACGCGCCCATAATTGGCCAACGCCCAGGCCGCGGTCGGCGTTTCCTGTCGGCATTTCAAGCATTGTAAACGTGCCAACCATCGGGCGATGCCTGGTTTCTGGAACAAAGCGGTATTTGATTCCCGTCTCGATGTCGCCCATGCCAAACGCCGCCGGCCCGTCCGATGGAAATGCCGCCGCGGCGGGAACAATCAAATGAAGCTGCACGTTGGGAACTGCTCCCCAATTGAGTTCCACTGCGGGCCCCAGCGTGTCTGTTTCAAGCCGCGTGGAGCCGGCAGAGGAGAAAGTGTAGAACTCATAGTGTTTGTATGGGACGGGTTCGGGGTCGTCGGTCTGGAACGGAGGCCCGGCGAGCAACGCCCTCGGGCAAGCCACCAGCAGGAGTGAAAGCAGAAAGTAAAATTTCATGACTGCTCAAAGAAGAGCTCTCCAATCCGCGCCTTGACACGCTTTTTTGCACCCTTCATCGCTTTGAGGCCTGATGAAGCGGTCCCGGTATAACCAGAAAACCGATGCGAGTTGCTTTGAAAAAATCTCCAGGGCGGCTGGCGACCTTCCCGGGGATTAACCCGGCAATGCAAGCGTTACCCGCCCAGCACCTGGTGCATTTCCTTCCCGAGGAGGCAGGGGACCGGAAGCAGAGAGATAAACGCTGTGAACCCCGGATATGATTGTACCTGCGCTCGAGGCGTGCCTCCCAGCTATTTTTGATATTCGAGGTTTATTTCATGCGGCAATTCGGTTATCGCATTTTGGACCAGGGCAAAGTTTACCTGTGGCCTACGGTCGCGCTCTGGCCCGGTCCGGCTATCGGCCCGCCTGAGGGCGCTGGTTCGGTCTTGCCTTCCAGCTCGGCCCTCACGGCGGGCGGCAGATTTCTGGCGTTCGCCAAAAACTGGCTAAGTTGCAGGATCTGTTGTTCGGTGAGTGAATCTTTAAAACCGGGCATTCCTGTCAGGCGGACACCGTTCTTCACTTTCCAATAAGCCTTAGGGCTGGCGGGGTGGTAAGGCTGGTTCGCATCGTACGTGACGGGCTGGCCGAGCCTGAAAAATTGCGGCGGATGAGGATACATCCCTTTTGAAATGGGCGTTTGAGGCGTGCTTGGGAGACCGTGGCATACTGCGCAATTTTCACGATACAGATTCGCGCCGCTTTGGAGATCGGCCCCAGCCGGCGGCGCAGTGTCAACTTTGGGGACATCATGCGACAGAGTTGCGCGCATGGCAAGCTTGGCGAAAAAGCGCTCAAAGGGAAGAGGCGAGGCGGATGCCGAAACCGGTGCGTAACCGGAACGAAGATAGACGTATAATGCCGTCGGAACCAGAACGATTCCTGCTAGGAATACAAACAGGTATTTCTTCATCTTGAAACTTGTCCTTCGCACATCCTGACAGAGAGCCCATGAATAACAAGCTGAAGTCGATACAGCGTCCGGCGATGCTCGCCTGCGGCTGTTTTGATCAGCCCCCGAACAGGGCAGGAGTATTCAGCGCCCTTCCATGATTACATCGTAACGCGCCTGGCACTTAACGCTCGGCCAGTAGTTGACAGTTTTGCTCAAGCCTTTGGCATTGACTGCGAATACCAGCGGGGGGTTATGGACTCTGTCGGGCAGGCCCACAAAACGCGCTTTGCCCTCGCTATTGGTCCCGACCTTCAAATCCATTTTCTTGATTCCCATAAAACCATAGGATATCTTCACCGAGATCTCGGCATTGTACAGCGGCCGGTTGCTGCTCTGGCTGACTGTGAAGTCCACGGTACAGGGACCCAGGTTCGCATTAACCTGCGGAACCGGGACGGGCTGTTGCGAGGCGCACATCCCCGGGGCCAGCAGCAGGCTGAGTGACATCACCACGATCGTGTGTCGCAGCAGTCGATTTCTTCTGATCGAGTTCAAGGGCATCGCTTGGAACCTCGTTTGAGAATTGGCTCGAGTCATCAGGCGCCTTATTTTCAGATTCACTTGTGTCCTCCCGAGTTGCCGCATGATGTTCGTCCGCGTATTCACCGGTCAGGCTGATAGTCCGTTATAATAGACCCTCGGGGAGAAATCTGGCCATGCCTGGGCTTGAGGTTCACCTTTGGCCGCAGGGCCGTCCGCTCGAGCGCGAAAGCGTTGCCGAAGTCTGGGCGCGCGCGCTATGCGGGGCCCCGGCGACCAGTTTCTGATTCCCGCAGGCAACCGCCACAGCGTTGGGAACCGCGGATCCAACCACCGCCTGCTGGTTTTATGGATACAGGCGCCACTGAGGCTTGCCGGCGCGAGCGGTGGAGGGGATTGACGGTCTCCGCCGCCATTCTCGTGACAAGAGAAAACTTCAACCGGACTGGAAGAGGATTTGTCTTTTCAACCCGATTTACTTGGCAATAAATCCGTAGCAGCAGGAATCGGAGTTATCAGAACGGCATCGATCGCGGTGCTCGTTATCATTCTCGTCATCCTGGCGCTCATCGGAGTATTCGGGGCCATCGTGCATTTTGGCGACCACCGGGAGGTGGTCCTGCCCAATCCGTCGGGTCCCTACGCTGTTGGCCGGGCGATTTTTGACTGGACGGACCCGAAGCGCGAGGACCCGTACTCCTCCGCCATTGGAAAACACCGGGAGTTGATGGTGTGGCTCTGGTATCCCGCCGCCGCTTCACGGCAATCGAAATCTGCTGAATACATCCCCTCGGCCTGGGCAGCTCAACTGCCCTGGCGGCCTGTGACGATTCCGGGACGTGTCCGGGTCCACGCGATTACTGACGCTCCCATCGCCTCAACGCGCCAAGCCTACCCCGTCCTGGTGTTTTCCACCGGCCACGGCAATCTGCCCAGCGACTACACCACCTTGATCGAAGACATCGTAAGTCATGGCTACGTAGTCCTGGGGATTACCAGCACTTACAGCGCGCCGGTTGTGCGGTTTCCGGACGGCCGAGTGGCCAGCCATCTTGCTGAAGCATCGTTCCCGCGTGGATCCGAGCAGGCTATCCGGTCGGCGGGCGATCGCATGGTGAAAGTGTGGGCGGCGGACATTCGGTTTGCAATTGGCAGCCTGGCGCAGATGAATTCAGATTCGAGCAACCGGTTCTACGGGCGGTTCGACCTTGCGAGACTTGGAATTTTCGGACAGTCATTTGGAGGCGCCGCAGCCGCGCAAGCGTGCTCGACGGACCCGCGCTGCAAGGCCGCCGCGGACATCGACGGAAATCTGTTTGGGGATGTTCGGGCTGAACACATCAAGGAGCCCTTCCTGTTTATCTTGAGTGACTGGACCCTGCGTGCTCCCTGGCTGCAGCGGGCACTTTCCAGTACTTCGGTGAAGAGATTTCAGGAGCAGGAGGCTGACTTGGACCAGGAAACCCATGACGCCTGCAGGGACTCCGCGAACTGCTGGACGGCGCACATAACCGGAACGCGAGATTTTAACTTCACGGACCTGGCAGTTCTCTACAGCCCGGGAATGGGAATGATGGGCTACCTTGGACCTGTCAATGGAGCCAGGGGCCTTGCCGAAACATCGTCGTGCGTGCTGCACTTTTTTGACAATGTGCTGAACGCGCCGTCTGCAAACCTGTCACATGAAAGCACCGCGCCGGGCTGCAGCTATCAACCTCTTGGCGAGTCTCCGGCGAGCATGCAGAGTGTGGAGTATTGAAGGGCCCATCAGCGATTTCCATTTGCATTTCTGACCGGCGCGCGTCACCCCTTTAAATTCGACATCGCTCGCGATATTCCAGCACCGTAATCAGCAAAAATCGTGCTTGCCCTTCTCGGCCCACCGATCGGAGCCCCTGTGCGTGTTCCTCTTTATCAGGCTATCTTCCACATCCGTCGTCTCTGCGGTATGATTCACGCGGCGTGCGAAGGGCATAATTCCTTGCTACAGGAGATGGAAAGCCAGGAGGGTTGATGGAAAGACGAAATTTCCTTAAGGGTTCAGTCCTCGGGGCAGGGACTCTCATGTCGGGCCTTCGCCGCGCGAGCGGCAATAAAGGCGCCGCGGCTGGGCTGCAAACGCGGGTGCCGGCGGATGCTTCATCCGGCGGGTTGATTGAAGTGCCCGGCATGAGCTACGAGGTGATCGACAGCCTGACCAAGGTTCCTGTCAGCGTCACCCTCGTCAAGTTCCTCATTGCTCCAAAGGAACTGACACAGCGCGAATTTGAAGCCGTTATGGGCTACAATCCGTCGTTCCAAAAAGGTGCTGATCTTCCCGTTGAGACGGTAAGCTGGTGGGAGGCCATCCGTTATTGCAACCTGCGGAGCCTGCGCGAAAACCTTGAACCCTGCTACAAGCTGGAAACTGGCTCTTGTGAAGCCGGCCGGAACGGCTATCGCCTTCCCACCGACGCCGAGTGGAGCCACGCCGCGGGCCCTATTGCTGAATTGAAAGGCAAGACTGCCGCGGCCAACCTTGGAACCTCGGATACGAAGAACTTGGCGCGCCTGAGCGAAGAATTACAGACTTCGGGTACGAAGCCGGTGGGGAGCTACTCTCCCAACCAGTTTGGCCTGTTTGACATGTTCGGCAACGTTTGGGAATGGACCAGTGATTATTTCAATCCTGAAAGCACCCCGCAGGGTTCATACAATCCTGCCGGCCCGCTGCGAGGATTGGCGCGCATTGTTCGCGGCGGATCATTCATCAGCACTACTTCCGAATGGGCACGGGGATACCGGTCGTCCATCGAACCTGGTTACAAGAGCCGATTCACAGGTTTTCGTGTATGCCGCACGGCCGAACCCCGGCCTCGTTTGCCGCAGTCGCAGCAATCGCCCGACTGGTTCAAGCCGTACAATAGCCCACCCGCCGGTTACGAATCGTCGATTGGCAGCCTGTCATCACTTGTTGCCGGAATCGGCTCAGTTGCGGAATGGAAACCCCGGCGCGAAGCTATCCTTGCAAAATGGCTCAAACTGCTTGGCTCGATGGAAACGAGCTCCCCATCACCTCAGGCACGGCTGGTGGAAACAGTGAAAGACCAGAACTACACTGCGCGCCTCATGTATCTTCAAGTGGAACCGGATTGGTGGGAAAAGGTTCTGGTAATGATGCCGGCAAGCAATCTTCAACGCCCGCGCCCGGTGGTGATTGTTCCCTTCTATGACGTGGACACTCCGGCTGGCCGAAACCTGTCGGGGCGCAGTTTCCTGGGCATGGGTGTCGATTCCTACGCGTACACGGCGGTGCAAAAGGGATACATTTCGGTGGCTATTCGGTGGTTTGGCGAGAGCTACGGTGAGTGGTATTCAGAAGCCGTCGCCAACCTGAAACTGCGCCATCCAAACTGCACCGGTCTTGGCAAGTGGGTGTGGGATGCGCAGCGACTGGTTGATTACCTCTACTCGCTGCCGGAGGTCGACCGCGACCATATCGGCATCATCGGGCATTCGCTCGGTGGCAAAATGGCGCTTTATGCGGCGGCTTTTGAGCCGCGAATTACCTCCGTGGTCTCTAACGAGCCGGGCGTTGGCTTATCGTTTTCGAATTATGATGACTACTGGTATTTCGGCGATTTCATTGACAAAGCGGAGAAAGGGACGGATCAGCACGAACTCATCGGGCTGATTGCCCCCAGGCCGTTTCTACTGATTGGCGGCGACACTTACGACACCGCCAAAAGCTGGTACTACATTAATGCCGCGCGACAAGTTTACAATCTGTACGGCAAGCCTGAAAACATCGGTTACTTCAACCATCACAAAGGCCACATGCCCACGCCGGAAGCCGTGTGGCGGGCTATGGAATGGCTGGCGCACTTCCTTGGATCGCAGCGCTGACCTGGCCCGGATGGAATTCTCAGGTTGAAGTTGAGAACAGGGTCCAGGGTTTTGAAGGCATGTCCCGAAGCAGCGGCGCCTCCCAGTTGAACTCCGGATGCTTTTTCAAGTGCTCGGCAGCGTTAAAGTCGATCCCGCAGCAATGGCCCGCCGATGCGGAAAGCGCCATCTTTTCGATCATGGCTGCGTCCGCGCCTTTATTTTGCACGGCGCCTGCGATGCCATAGGGCGGCTGCCACGTGCCCGATCCGCGCGGCGACAGATCGACGTGGCCGCACAGCGTGCGTTCGCTGGGGTCCTCTTTCTTCGCGAATGAATCGTAGTGGTCGCCCATGAATTTCTGGGCCATCGCCATGTCGATTTTCCCTTTGTTTTCGGCCATCAACTGCTTCCAGCGCACATGCCGCGCGTTGGCGCTGTTGCTCATGTCGTTCAGGTCGAAGTTGGTTTCCTCACTGGCGAGCTTGGGGCTGACGGGGAAGTTCGATCCCACAAAGAAGCCATCCTTGGTGCGCCACAGGTTCACGTTTTTCAGCCCCAGTTCCAGGTCCGCGACTTCATTGGTCTTGTGATCGGCGATCAGCCAGTTGTTGGCATAGCCTCCGTTGTTGCCCGTTTTCATGATCCGCACGTAATCGTCAATGGAACTCGAATACTGCATGCCTTTGCGAGCGCGCACGAATTCCGGAATGCCCGAGGGATCGTAGCCGGAAAAGCCGGAGATGGTGGTTTCCGTAATGGTGATTCCCGTGGAATTAATGCCGAAATCGTCGCCGCTGTGGATGAAACCTGGGAACCCGTCCATCAACATCCGGTAACCATGTGAGGGAGCGATGTCATAGATGATCGTCCAACGCTCGCCGTCCAGGTATCCCGTCCAGCAGTTGTGGGCAATGACGATTTTGCCGTCCTTCGTGTAGCTGCCGGTGGCGGCAAAGGCGCTGCAATGTTCGGGAGCCGCGAGATCAGCCGACGTCTCGTCCTTATGCGTCTTGTCATACTCCTTCATGTAGTAGTCCCACTCCATGGAAGCGTTCAGCGCAACCACGTCCCAGAGGTCGAGCTTGCTGCCCCGGGCCCGCAAGCCGTCGGCAATGCCCTGAAGTTCCTCGCGATATTCGGCCTCGATTTTTGGCCAAAGCATGCTTTTCGCGGCGCCTCGATAAAAATCCCAGCCGCACTTTCTGTTGTGGGTCTGCTGAAGGATGGTGACCTTGGTGGCGTCTTCGATCCTGTCTGCCAGCAAGTAGCCGTGCTGATATCCTATCTCCGCGGGTGTGCCCTCAAGGTGCACAAATGTCCATCCATTTCTCTCCGGGCTGCGGAACGCTCCCTTCAGGCGCGCATCCGGCGCAGGCGGTTGCTTGGCTGATTTGCAGGAAATGTCCAGCAGCAGGGCCCCGCCGACGCCGGCCAGAGAACCCTTGATGAATGCTCGTCGATGCATGCTTTCCTCCAATAATCCAGGCAGTGCAGGTAGAGTACCACTCATTGTGCTTCCAGGAAAAGCAGGAAAAGGGGTGACGTAAAGGCATGACAGTGGCTTTGGAACCGACGGACCCGCGGCTCGCTTACGGCGGCCTGCTTGACACGCCCTTCGGCTTGGGCAAACATCTTGAGGATCAGAAAGGGGCGTGACCGCATGGAATCCGCTGCACAAAAACCAGGGAGCACACTCTACGAACGGCTGGGCGGCTACGATGGCATCGCGGCAATTATCGATGAATTTCTCCGGCGCATGCGGGCCGATCCCATGTTTGCCCGCTTTGGGGGCGGCCGCAGCCTTGATTCTGTCCGGCGCGGGCGCGAGTTGCTGGTGGGCCAGATGTGCGCCCTCTCGGGAGGGCCGTGCGTATATACCGGCCGCGACATGAAGACGTCCCACGGCGGTCTTGGCATCACAACCGTTGAGTGGCAAGCGAGCATCCGGCACGCCGACGCTGCTCTCGACCACTTCAAGGCTCCCGCCAACGAGAAGCAGGAATTTCTCGCGCTGATTGAGCGGTACAGACACGACGTTGTGGAAGCGTAAGAAACCCTGGGCGCTGGCGGGAATTCGGGAGAAGAGCCTTTGTACCAGGTATGAAACCGTTCCAGGCGCGTGTGCTACCGGGCCGTCCAGCCCCCGTCAATAAGAATCGTGTGCCCGGTGACCAACGACGCCGCGGGAGATGCCAGAAAAACCACCGCTCCCGTGACGTCCATCGGGTCGCCGATCCGGTGCAGAGCTGCGATGCGTTCGATGGTGTCGGCGCGGAATGCCGGGTCTCGAAGCGCTTCTTCAGTGCCGGGCGTAAAAACGAATGTGGGAGCAATGGCGTTCACCGTAATGTTGTGTTTTCCCCATTCGACGGCCAGGCACTTGGTGAGGTGTGCAATGGCGGCCTTGGTGGTGCAGTAGATCGATTCGGTAGGCAGGGCCACAAACCCAGCCTGCGAGCTCATGTTGATGATGCGGCCGCGCTGTTGGCGGATCATCACACGCCCTGCAGCCTGGCTGGCAAAGAATGTGCCCTTCACATTGACCGCCATGGTGTAATCAAAGTCTTCTTCGGTGAACTCCTCGGCCGGATTTCCCGGCGCCACTCCGGCGTTGTTCACCAGAATGTCCAGCCGGCCAAAGTGCGCCACAGCCTCTTCTACGGCGCTGGAAATCTGGTCAAGGTGCGCCATATCCATCTGCAAGGCGAGTGCCCGGCGTCCCATGGCCGCTATTTCATTGACGAGATCGGATCCTGTGCTGCGGTCACGGAGCCCAAGCGCCACGTCCGCGCCCGCATTCGCCATTGCCAGCGATATGGCGCGCCCCAGACCTCGTGCTGCGCCGGTCACCAGGGCGACCTGGCCATTCAAATCAAATCTCGGAAATCCGTTCATGCTTGACGCTTCCTTCACAGCGCTGCCGTTTCTGAAACCGCGGCACTCTGAATAGGGGACACGCGCATCCTGGACCCATAGTACGCGTAATGCGTGACCACGGCATAGCAGACCAGCGGAACGACCATGGCGATGGCCATGCTGTGCCAGAGTTCATACAGGAGTCCCATGGCCGGCGGCGCTGCGGCCCCACCTACAATCGCCATAACGATGAACGATCCGCCGAGCTTGGTGTTCGCGCCGAGGCCTTTGATGCCAAGCGCATAGATAGTGGGGAACATTAAAGACATAAAGAAGCTGGTCAGGAACATGGCTCCCACTCCCACCCAGCCCGGAAACAGAACGCCCACTGCCACCAGCCCTATGTTGACAATCCCATATACTCCCATCAGCCTGTTGGGCCGGAAAAACTTCATCAGGTAAGTAGCCACAAATCTGCCAACGCCGAACGCCACGAGGCTCCCGGTCAGCAGATAGCCGGCAACTTTTTCGGGTTGATGGGTGTAGTCCTGGATGTATTGAATCAGGAAGCTCCAGGTTCCCACTTGCGCGCCAACGTAGAAGAACTGCGCCGACACACCCTGAAGAAAATGCGGGTAATGCAGCAGATCGCTCAGCTTTCCCTTATCGCGCGAATCTTTTCTTTCTGCTTCCTCTTTGATCTGCGGAAACTTTGTGCGCAGGATGAGAATCGCCATCACCCAGACGACAACTCCAAGAACGATGTAAGGATGAACGACCCGCAACGTTTCACTTTTCAAATAGGCGGCGAGCGTGCCCTGCGCTTTCAGCGCGCCGATCTGCTGCGTGCTCAATTCGATTCCCGAAAAAATAAAGACGGTGCCAATCAAGGCTCCCGTGATCGAACCCAGTGGGTTAAACGATTGCGACAGGTTCAGGCGCTGCTCGGAACTTCGCGGGTCGCCCAGCACGGCGATAAAAGTGTTCGAGCCGGTTTCCAGAAAGGAAAGACCGCTCGCTATGACGAACAGAGCAAACAGGAAAAATCCATAGCTCCCGACGATGGCCGCGGGCCAAAACAGAAACGCGCCCGAGCCAAAAAGAAGCAGCCCCGTCACCAGGCCCGCCTTGTATCCAAA
The DNA here is from genome assembly GCA_035712365.1 of Terriglobia bacterium. Lineage (NCBI taxonomy): Bacteria > Pseudomonadati > Acidobacteriota > Terriglobia > Terriglobia bacterium. Next base: position 1,950 of record DASTAW010000056.1, on the reverse strand, counting down.
TCTCCTCATCAGAAAGGCGGCAGGCATGGCGAGGCAGAAATAGCCCAGGTAAAATGCCGATTGCACCAGCCCGGCCTGAAGGCGGGTGATTTGAAACGACGTCATGAACTGCTTGATGAGAATGTCATTAAGGTTGTTGGGAATTCCCCAGAGAAAGAACAGCGACGTGACCAGGACAAAAGGCAGCGTGTTTCCAGGGGAGAATAATGGTGGACGCTTGTTCGTGTGAGATGTCATGTTCGTGTTTCAAGTCCGCAGCGGCGCAAAGGGTGCAGCGCCAGCGGATTTGGATTTCTTTGAATGCCTCGATGAATTGGATTGGGAGCAACGCTTCAGGCGCGCAGTTTGCGATACTCCTGGAGGCATAAATCCACGGTTTTCATTTCGGAGTATCGGCTGCCTTCCTGCTCAATCAGGTAATATTCAACGCCACCCACGCTCTCTGCGGCTGCGAAAATCTTCTTCCACGGGGCCACTCCTTCGCTGAAGAGCACCTTATAGCCCCCTTTGGGAGACCAGTTCTTGAGATGGAGAGAACGAATTCGGCCGGGATTTTTTCTGATCCACGCCACAGGATCATTGCCGGTCTCTAGGCACGTACCCACGTCGAGCTGCAACATAATGCTCTTGTCGGTATTCGCGGCGAGCACTTCGATCGGTTTCTGGCCGTCCACCGGTTTCCACTCGAGATCGTGGTTGTGATAGCCCGCGTGCAAGCCGCGGGCCGCCATCGTATGGTTTGCTGTGTCCAGCGTCTCCGCCACTCGCTTCCAACCGTCAAGGGTAGCAACCTCGCCGGCCGACGCCATCACGATGTAGCGCGTGCCTAGAATGTTGTTCAGTTCCATCGCCTTCCCGATTCCCTCCGGTGTGAAGGACTTCGGGTCGTTGTGCGTCGAGTAGCAGCGGATGCCCAGGCTGTCCATTTCGCGGCGAACCTTCCTGGCATCGCTCGGCGTCCAATCGTAATACGGCGAATAGAATTCCACGCACTGGTACCCCATTTTGGCAACCTGCCTGACCGTTCCGGCCAGATCTTTTTCCAGATCGTTGCGGACCGAATAAAGCTCCAGCCCGATCGGGATGTGCTTCGCGGCCGCCGCGGCCGCTGCCGCCGCACCCAGCGGAGCCGCCGCAAAAGATGCCAGAAAAGAGCGACGTGAAAAGGCGTTATTCTTTTTCATGGTAGCCACACAATACCACAACAGCCGAAATTCCATTACACGAAAAGAGGGGCTATGTGCGGCCCGGACAGCCCTCGAAGATTCGTCAGGAGCGGTAAGCGCGCGTGAATTTTCGTCCGACGAGACGAATGCTCTGGCGGTTGCACTCGAGATGCGGTGAAAAAAGAGTTCCTAAATGCTGTCAGGGACGAAATTTTTCTTGACAAGGATGCCGTTTGGCCCTATATATCGTGGTTAGGCAGGCACAGGGATACAAGATATTGACCCCTGTGCGTGGAGTTTGAAAGTCCAAAGGGAAGGAGGTCTATGGCCGCTAAGAAGAAGGCAAAATCCAAGGCAAAAAAGAAATAAGGGAAAGTCACCAGCAGTTTGGTCCTCCAGGCCCGCCTTTCTTCCTAGGCGGGCTTGGTGCTTTCAGGGCATTTTTTTGGACGCATGCAACTGAACAATGGGTCAGGAGGCGAGGCCAATCCCTGGTCTCCGGCTGCTTGTTCAGTGGAAGCGGTAGCGATCTAGTGTTGCGCAATGTAATTGCATTGACTTATGTCGCAAATTGACGTATCGTGCTCGATTATGTCACGACGAGCACCCACGATTGAACTAACCTGCAAAGAGCGAGCGACGTTGGAGACCGTCATCCATTCTCCTTCTGCTGCCCAGCGGGACGCGCTGCGCGCCCGCATCATCCTGCTGGCGGCTGAGGGCCAGCAGAACGACCATATCCAACAGGCGCTGGGAGTGTCGAAGCCTGTGGTCATCAAATGGC
>DASTAW010000055.1 GCA_035712365.1 Terriglobia bacterium | reverse complement strand
CCTTGCACCTTCGAGAATGGCTGCAGCGTCACCGAGAGGCTCCTCCCATTCCCGACTCTCGCCTGAAGGCGTGCCGAGAATCTCGTTCATAAGTTTCTGCGCTGCGGAAATCAATCCAAGTTCGCCCTTCATCGAACGCTTCAGCAGCATATCGGTGATCAGCAGACGGTTTATCTCGTTGGTTCCCTCGAAGATCCGGTTCACGCGCTGGTCGCGATACGCCCGCTCAACTTCGTAGTCACTGGAAAAGCCGTAGCCGCCAAAAATCTGCACGGCCTCGTCAACAATCCAATCCAGAGTTTCTGTCCCCACGACCTTCAGGATTGAACACTCGACGGCGTATTCCCGAAGCGCCTCAAGAATTTGTCCAGTCGCGTCAGGGGCGCCCAGATCGACTCCCTCGAGCCTCTGGTCGATGAGGCCGCCCGTCCGGTACGACAGGCTTTCTGCCGCGTAGGTAAGGGCAACCATCTCTCCCAGCTTCTCTTTGATCAACCCGAATTCGGAAATCTTTCGCCCGAATGCTTCCCGCTGCCGGGCCCAGTTCACGGACTCTGCAATCAGTAATTTTGCAGCGCCCACGCATCCGGCGCCCAGTTTCAGCCGGCCCACATTGAGGATGTTGAAGGCAATCAGATGGCCCTTGCCCACTTCGCCCAGAACGTTTTCCACCGGCACCGGCACGTTCTCAAAATTAACGGGTGTGGTGGATGAGCCGCGAATGCCCATCTTGTGTTCTTCGGCGCCCGGCGAAACGCCCGGAAAAGCACGCTCAACAATGAATGCCGTAAATCTCTCGCCGTCCACTTTTGCAAACACAATGAAAACGTCGGCGATACCGCCGTTGGTGATCCACATCTTCGAGCCGTTCAGGATGTAATGCTGGCCATCGGCGCTGAGCGTGGCCCGCGTTTTGCAATTCAGCGCATCCGAAGCCGAGCCTTCTTCGCTCAGCGCGTAAGCGCCCACCCACTCGGCGCGGGCAAGGCGCGGAACGTATTTTTCTTTTTGCTGTTCTGTACCGAAGTAAGCAATGGGCAGAACACCGATTCCGGCCTGCGCGCCGATGGTTGCCGTCCACGAACCGTTGCGGGCGGTCTTTTCGGCAACGACGATGGACGAAATTTTGTCGAGTTCGAGACCACCGTACTTCTCGGGAATGTCGGTGGCGGACAATCCGATCTCCGCGGCCTTTTTGAGAAGTTCTCGGAGCAGCGCCGTGTCTTTTCCTTCGATCTGCCGCACGCGCGGCACGATTTCCTCCTGCATGAACTCTTCCGCCGTCTGGCCGATCAACCGGTGCTGGTCCGTTACATCTTCGGGCGTAAAAACCTCTTCCGGCATGCGTTGCTCGATGAGAAAACTGCCGCCCTTGATCCGCTGTTTTGTTCCGACCGTGGTCATGGGACCCACCTCGTGATCTGTAGCCGGAGTAGTCCCCGAAAGGCTGGTTGAACGATCGTCTCGGCCTGCTTGTTCAGTCGCAACAAAGCTTCGTCTCCCATAGGGGCCATATCGTCCTGAAAAAATACCCAGCCAACTAGGAAATCTAGTCCAGATTTTCAAAAATTCCGGCTGCGCCCATGCCGCCGCCGATGCACATGGTCGCCATGCCGTAGCGCGACTTCCGGCGTTTCATCTCGCCCAGCAGCGTGGCCGTAAGCTTGGCGCCCGTGCAGCCGAGCGGATGCCCCAGCGCCACGGCGCCACCGTTGACGTTGGTAATCTCCGGATCAAGGCCGGCCTCGCGCATGACCGCCAGCGCCTGCACTGCAAAAGCTTCGTTCAGCTCAATGAGTCCGATCTCCTGAAGCTTGAGGCCCGCAAACTTCAACGCCTTGGGAATGGCAAAGACCGGCCCGAGGCCCATCTCCTCCGGCAGCGTGCCCGCGGTGGCATAACTCACAAAGCGCGCCAGCGGTTTCGCGCCAACCGCCTTCGCCTTTTCGGCGGACATCACCACGGCCGCGGCGGCGCCGTCGCTCATTTGCGAAGCATTTCCGGCGGTCACAGTCCCTGCGGCGTGAAAGGCGGGCTTCAACTTTGCCAGGGCCCCAGGCGACGTATCGCGGCGCGGGCCTTCGTCCGTGTCAAAGCTGATCGTGCGCGTCTGCGGCTTGCCGTTGCCATTCATTTCAACCTCCACCACCTCCATGGGCGCGATCTCTTGCTTGAACCGGCCCTCCTCGATGGCCGCAATCGCCCGCTGGTGGCTGCGCAGGGCAAATGCGTCCTGCTGCTCGCGAGTGATCTGATATTTGCGGGCAAGGTTTTCCGCCGTCAGGCCCATGCTGAGGTAAGTGTCCGGATAGTGGTCCACCAGGTAGGGGTTCGGAGAAAAGTGGTACCCGCCCATCGGCACCATGCTCATGCTCTCGGCGCCGCCGGCGATGATTACGTCTCCAAGACCTGCCAGGATACGCTCCGCCGCCAGCGCAATCGCCTGCAGGCCCGACGAGCAGAACCGATTGATGGTCATTGCCGAACACGTAACTGGCAGCCCCGCGCGCAATGACGCAATCCGCGCCACGTTGTTTCCCTGCTGCGCTTCCGGCATGGCGCAGCCGAGGATCACGTCTTCGACCTCGGCGGCTTCGAGCCCGGGAACGCGCCTCAGGGCTTCGCTGATGGCGGCCGCCGCCAGATCGTCCGGCCGGGTGTTGCGGAGCGTGCCGCGCGGCGCTTTGCCCACCGCTGTGCGGGCAATTGAAACGATGAAAGCTTCTTTCATACCTGCCTCCCTGGGTCGATTCAAACACTGCCCCGGCGCACCGGCACAAAGTCAAAGCCCGTGCTTTTCATTCCAGTCAATCTTACCTTCGTTCGAATTCGTGTTCTTAAAATCCAGCTTGTTCCCGTGGCTGTCCGAATATCGAAAATATTCCGTGCGGCCTTTGATGGATCGAGGCAGGTTCCAGGCGGTAATGTTTTCCACCACAATCGGATTCTTGCCGTCGCCACCCATCACATAATCTGCTTTGAAGCCGCCGTGGCCTTCGATCTCAACCTCATTGCCCTTTTCAGTCACCACCTGGGTGATATGCGCGGTCTTAAAGAATGTCGGGAGGTCGGAGTGATAATTCAGCCGCGAGGCAATCGCCTGGAGGGCCGCGAACTGCTTTGGCGTTGCTCGTTGATCGATATACCAGACGACGGCTTTGTCGGCATGGGCCGCAGCCAGGTGCAACCCGTTGAGTTTCACTTTGCCGTAGCGCCCGCGCTTAATGTCGAGCGAAAACATGGTCCAGCAGAAATGGTGCGGCGAGGGGCCGGAGCGGAAATTGCACGTGCAGGGAACCTGGCACGAACACGCTTCGGTAAAGTTGCCCTTCAGATCCCAATGCGCCTTGTCCTGCTGCGAGTTGGTTGCAGCCTGGCCGATGATCACGGCGAGGAAGGCAAGCACGATGACCGCTGCGGCGCCTCTTATCATCGGAGCGATCCTCCATTCAATGTCGGAATCTCCCCGCCCCGGCGAGGGAAACTCTCCTTCAAGTTGGATGCCAGCAAACGCGCTGGCGCGCAGCTAACCTCAGTTGCGCAGCGGCTTCCCTTTCTTCAGCATAAACTGGATGCGCTCCTGTGTTTTCTTCTGGCCGCACAGGCTGACGAACGCCTCGCGCTCAAGGTCCAGCAGGTGCTGCTCGGAGACGGCCTGGGGCGATGTGAATTCGCCGCCTGCCAGCACTCGCGCGATGTGCGTTCCTACCACCACGTCGTAATCGGAAATGCGCTCCGCCCGCCGCATCAGGTGCAGGCCCAGCTTCATCATCGAGAAGGCGCTTTGCCCGAGCACGCGAATGTCCGCGCGCGGAACGCCGGGACGGTATCCAAGCCTTACCAGGTCGAGAGCCAGTTGTTTGGCATCGGCAATCTGCCGGTCGCGATTCATGCTGATGGAATCGCGCGCGGCCAGGTAGCCAAGCCGGCGCGCATCTTCCGCGCTCGCCGATACCTTTGCCATGCCGATGTTGAGAAATACTTCCTTGACGTAAGTGAAGGGATCGGCGTGCTCGTCCTGGGGCACGGCATCGAGCGCGCGGACCAGCATCTCCTTGGCGCCGCCGCCCGCGGGCAACAGCCCGACGCCGGTTTCCACCAGACCCATGTATGTTTCCGCAGCCGCACGGATGCGCGCACAATGGAGCGCTACCTCGACGCCGCCACCCAGCGTCAGGCCGAACGGAGCCGCGACTACGGGCTTGGGAGCGTACTTCAACGCCATGTTAGCGGCCTGGAATTCGCGCACCATCCGGTGGACTTCATCCCATTCCTCTTCCTGAATCGCCATCAGGACCAGCATCAGGTTTGCGCCTGCGCAAAAGTTGGGAGCCTGGTTGCCGACGACCAGCGCTTCAAATCCGTCATTCAGGGCGCGCAAGCCATGATGCACCATCGCAACCGTGTCGGGCCCGATAGTGTTCATCTTGGAGTGAAATTCCAGGCAAGCCACTCCATCGCCGAGGTCGATGATGCTGGCCCCCGGATTTTTTCTCACTTCCTTCTTCCGCTCCTTCAGCGACGGCAACAGCAGAATCCCCGGCGAAACCTCAACCGGCTGGTATCTCTTTGACGCAAGGTCAAACGCGTGCCGGGTTCCATCACGCGACGTATAAAAGGTCTTTGCGCCGGAAGCGAGCAACTCCTCAACCAGAGGCGGCGCGGGACGGTTTTCTTTTTTCCACTGGGCAACGATTTTTTCCACTCCCACCGCGTCCCACAATTCAAACGGCCCCAGTTCCCAGCTAAATCCCCATTTCATAGCGTTATCAACGGACGGGATATCGTCGGAAATTTCCGGGATGCGGCTGGCGGCGTAGTGGAAAGTATCGCCCAGCACCTTGCGGTAGAAATCGCCAACGCGGTCAGACGAGTCCGCCAGTGCGGCAAGGCGCTTGCCCGTATCCTCAATGCTGCGGGCCATGTCCACCGAAGAAAACCGTGGTTTCTGCTGCTTGCCGTACTCAAAGCTTCTCAAGTCAATGGTCAGGATTTCGCTCGATCCATCGCTCGCCTTGATCTTTTTGTAGAAGCCGCCGCCCGTTTTGTCACCGAGCAGCTTGCGCCGGTGCATGTCGCACACGAAATCCGGGAGCACGAATAGATCTCGACGCTCGTCGTCGGGAAGCGCCTCCGCCAGATTTTTGACCACGTGTACCATCACGTCGAGGCCCACGATGTCCGTGGTGCGGAAGGTGGCGGACTTCGGCAGGCCGATCACCGGCCCCGTCAGCAGGTCAATCTCTTCGATGCTGAAGCCGTCCTGCGCCATCCGGTGAAGAACGGCAATGGTGAAAAAGACGCCGATGCGGTTGCCGATAAAGTTGGGCGTATCGTGCGCCAGAACGATTCCCTTGCCCAGCACGCGGTCGCCGAATCTGGAGACGGTTTCCACTACATCGCTTGCCGTTTCAGGGGTGGGAATCAACTCCAGAAGTTTCATGTAGCGCGGAGGGTTGAAGAAGTGAGTGCCCAGGAAGTTGCGGCGGAAGTCGTCCGGCATGCCCTCGGCCAGGCTCGCGATTGAGATGCCGGAGGTATTGGAGCTGAAGATCGTACCAGGTTTGCGATGCTGGAGGAACTTCTGGTAGAGCGAGCGCTTGATCTCCCGGTCCTCGCTGACGGCTTCAATAATCCAGTCGCAATCAGCAACGAGCGGGAGATGGTCGTCGAAATTTCCAATCGTGATCAGCCTCGCAGCTTCCGGAACAAAGAACGCCGGCGGGCGTGATTTCAGCGCGGCGTCGAGGCCGGATTGGGCAATGCGGTTGCGGGCCTTCGGATCGTCTGGACTTGCACCATCAGGCACGATGTCGAGCAGCAAGGATGGGACGGAGGCGTTTGCAAGGTGGGCGGAAATACGGGCGCCCATGGTTCCCGCTCCCAGCACAGCAACCTTGTGGATCTCTCGCACGGAACCTCCCTGATGGTGATGATAGTTGATAACAGCCGATTATGCGAGAAGGGCAAGGAAGGGTCAAGGCACTCGCAGAGTTGATGGCGACCCGTGCATCAGCTATAGGAAAAGATTTCAATGCAAAGGCGACGCACGCGTACTCGCTGCACTTGGAGCTTCGCTGGCGGCGGGGTCCGCCGTTGACACGAAGAGCAGATCGAACGATCCAATGGTCCGGGCAGCGACGGCTGTATCGGGATTCGAAGGCGACACCCAGGCGATAGGTATTCTTTCGGGGCGTACACTAATCCCTGAAGGCGCCACTCGCCCCTCAGGCCACTCTCATCCCCGAGGGCCATCGTGCTGTAAGTTGAACCTATACCCGCAGACAAGAGAACTATGGCTATCTGCTCGTAGCCGTCTCAACGGCCAATGCCGAGCAAAGCGCCAAAGGAAAAATGTTTCCCGGCCTTTTCATTACAAACGGGGTGGTAATGCTCAACCAGGGAATTCTTCATGGCGCGACGCTGGGCCTCAGAAAGGAACGGCGTCGCGTAGTAGGCCACGTAGAGGTTTTCCAGCCCGCCTGCTTCCTCGAGCCAATCCCGAAAATGCTCGTGAGTTCTGGCCACCTGGCGGGAGAAGTCATCGCAGTCCCCAAAATAGATGACTTCGTACTCTGCCTCGCCCGAGCGGTTCGGCGCCAGGACCGCATAGATCCCAGGCGATACGGGCGACAATCGGAGTCGAAATGATGCCGGCCCGGTAAAGGTGTGCTCCAAAAATTTGATTCCGGGTGGAATCGAGTGGTGGAGCTTTGTCCACTGCTCCAAGTTGAAATCGCTCACAGCTTTTCCTCCCCGTTCGCTATTGGAACACAAAATGTTGCGCTTGTCCAGTGCTAATGTCCCTAAATCTTGTGTAACCCCTCAATACCTCGAGGGTCATATCGGTCTTCGACGTACCGGGAGATCTCAACGCCTGAAGCCTGGCGCATGGCGGTTCCTTACAAAAACAAGGCAACAGGACCTCGCCACCCGACCTCGCGCCCAGTCTTGTCTAATCCCGGAATTCGGGAATTTTATCGCTTAAAGACTCCCATTAATTGGGCTTCTCCCACTGTGTGTCCCTTCAGCGCGGAAAGGACATCTTCCCTGTCGGCTCGGGGTTGCACGCTGAGCACGGTATTCAGCGCGTAGAGCCGGAAGAAGTAGCGGTGCGCTTTGCCGGGCGGCGGACACGGACCGCCATAACCCACACTTTCGAAGCTGTTCAGTCCCTGAAGAGCTCCGTTCGACAGTTTGTCCTGCTTTGGAGCGTTTTCGTCCAATGCCCGCGATTGCGCGGGAAGGTTGAAAACCACCCAGTGTGTCCAGGTGCCGGCTGGCGCGTCGGGATCATCGACAATCAGCGCGAAGCTGCGCGCCCCCGCTGGAGGATCCGTCCACTTGAGCGGGGGTGAAACATTTTCACCACTGCAACTGAAGCGCGGCGGAATGAAGGCGCCTTGCTTGAAGGCGGCGCTCTCGATTCGAAATCCCGACGGTGAAGGGTCCGGCCTTTGCGCGGACTGCAACGAGGAATTTCCGCAGGAAGCGGCCGTTACCATCAGGAGCGCGAGCAGGAACGCGCCGGTCGGTCCAGGCGCGCACTTCCTTATGCGGCGGGTCGCGCGAGGAAGGTTACGCGCAACCTGGGCCGCGAGGCTTCCATGGAACAGAGGCATCGCCTTTTCCTCCTTTCGTCCCCGGCATTAGCGAAGCACGGCTCTTTCAACACCTATACCACATAACGCTTCTGATGGCACGTCTGCCGACGCGGAAACATCTCAAGTTCCAGCGATGAGGTGACGAAAAACGATTAGAGTCTGGATGCGGTATTTGCAACAGGCCGCGGCGAATCCGGCCCCGTGCAGATGCGCGGCAAGTGCGACGAAGGAAGGCACGCTGCGAATGGCGCGTATACGCAAGAAACTTTCGGCTGTTGTCCTCTGGTGTACCTTTGTGGCGCTCTATCTGGGTGGAGCAGTCATGCTGATGATCGGCTTTTATATTGCCTGCGGCGATTGGTGGACAGCCATCCATCATCACGCCGGCCGCTGGGCAGTCGGCACGAAAACCGCCGAGCTTTTTGTTCTGTTACTGGGTCTGATCCTGGTTCTCATCATCCCCGTATTCGAGCGCAAGTCCGTCGACCGGAGCGGAGCGTGGAAAACGGGGCGAAGATCGGAATCAAAAGGGCAGGCTTCCGGCCTGGGGAAGGGTTGCATTACCATCCCCTAAATACGGCGAGAAAGAACTTTCTCCCGGTCCGCGCAATGCGCTGGCTCTCCCGTGAAAAACAGAGTGCCCTGCCGCTCCAAAGAACGGCAGGGCACAGTTGCTTTCTAACGTGTCCTCTCGCTATTCAGCTTTCTTGATCCTGCTGAGCGAAGGCATTTGCCTCATGTGAATGATGGTCACATCGGGCGCGTTATACGGGTACGTCGGCGTGGACCGCAGGTTGTCCGGCATCAGGACCGTATCAACCCGGCGGTTGTGGGCCAGCACTTCGTCAATCCAGTGGCGCACGTTGGCTGGCTTGTTCGGGTTCTCACCCTCAAGCTGTTTGACTTCGTCCTGGCTGAGGTTCTGCGTCTTGCCGAAGGCCTTGACATCGATCAGGTCTGCCGGAACACCCTTGCTGACGAGGTAATTCTTCACGATGTCCGCGCGCCATTCAGAAAGCGACTGGTTGTAGCGCGTGGTGCCGCGCCGGTCAGCATGGGCCTCAAGCACCAGCCGTGAATCGGGCTCGGCCTGGTGATGATCAATGAAGGTCTGGGCCAGCTTATCCAGAACGTCTTTCTGGCTGCGCAACAGGCCATTGTCCCTGTGGTGCCGATTGGGCCAGTTCGTCGGGAAAAAGACGCTGGTCAGTTCAACCTTCACATGGGCGCGCTCGATGAGACCCACAATGTGCAAGGTGGCCGTCTGCGTTGCTGATCCGCCGCAGTCATTAGTGGCGTGCAGGGTGTAGGTGTCCGTCTCATCCACAGGGCCGAAGCCGGTCTGCTTCGGCGTCGGCGTAATCGTTCTGCTGCCGCTGGCGTCCACGGTGCCAAAGGGATCGATGGAAACGGCCTGAGCGTTGGTGCTGGACCAGGAAAGAGTAGACGATCCCTGCTCAACCACCTGGTCCCCCACCTTATGGTAGCGGACCTCGGAGGGGCTCATGGTGAGGGAAGCCTGGACCGAGGTATCGACGTTGACGGTGGCGCTCTGTTTGACAATTCCCCCAGGTCCGGCGGCTGTAAAGTCATACGTCGTGGTCTGTTTGGGCGTCACACTCTGATTACCGTTGGGCCCGACCTTGCCGATTCCGCTGATGGTATTTTCAACGGCATCAGATGAAGACCACGTAAGCTCGCTGGACTGGCTGCATTTGATGCTGGTGGGATTGGCGGAAAACTCGCCTTTTGTCGGGGCAACGGCAACAGTCGTGGTGGACATGCCCGCCTTGAAGCGAGGCAGCGGCGAGGTCAATTTCGCAAGTGACTTCGCGGGATGGGTTTTCGTCGCCCCGTTCTGTTTTACTTTCACCACCACTTTTTCGTTGGCTTGTACGGTAACAGGGCCGGACCAGATGTCCTTGCCGAACCACGTCACCGTCACCTGGTAGGTTCCCGGATGGACAAGCAGCCTCTGCTGCCAGATGAATCCGTTATCAAATTCGTCCACATGGCCGACAAAGAAATCCGGATCTTTACCATTCAGCAGCACGGCGGCGTGAGGCGGTCCTTCGATCTGAATTCTTCCCCATGGGCCGGACACCGGGCCGCCTTCAGGGTTCAAAGTGAACTCCAGCTTGGTAGCCTTGCCCGCTTCAAGGTTCACCTTCTTTGACTGCGGAGCATAGCCGTAATTGCGGACCGTGACGGTGTGCTCACCGGGATCAACCCAGATGGTGCAGAAATGATCAAAAAGGCAGTTGCCTTCTTTGATAGCGGCGCCGTCTAGAAAAACATAGGCCTGCCTCGGTTTAACTTCAATTCGCAGTTTCGCCTGCCCCTTTTTCGGGAACGCAGGGGCGGCTACAGCGAACAATATTGCAAGCAGGATTCCGGTCGCCAGAGAAAATTTGCGTCGCGGTTTCATCGAGTCAACCTCCGTAAAACGTTGAAATATCCCCAGGCAATCCGCGTTATTTGCACTGAGAACCTAGCCTAACTACAGGGCCGCAAACTAGACTACGTTTCAACAATATGTCAAACCATGAGATATGTCAAACAAAAGAAATGAGTAACCGAAAGGGATTCCCTGATGGATATAAACTCCTCAGGAGCCTTTGCGCCAATTCACCCACCGGGGTCACTGCGTCTAGTCCTCAATCACTATGAGATGGAAGGTGCGGGCTTTCATTCGCCGATTGGCACAAATCGTCGCCGCAGCTTCACAGTTTCTGACACGAAACGGGAAATGCAGGCAGGTTCAGTCGCCCGATGCGGCAAAATGTCGCCAGTTCGTCCGGAGCTCTATCGCGACAGGCCGGGCGGTAAAGTTCTCCTCATGGGCGCCCGATATGATACACGCGGCGTCCACAGCCCGGGCTGAAACGAGACGTCAGATTCCTGCTCGTCCAATGGCTCCAGCTCGCAAGGTGTGGCAATGAGAACCGAGTCGGAAGGCTTTTCACTGATCGAACTGCTGATTGTTGTTGCCATCATTCTGATTATCGCCGCCATTGCCATTCCCAATTTTCTGCGCTCGCGCGTGGCGGCCAATCAGACTTCTGCGGTGGAGTCTCTCCGGGCGCTCAGCACCGCCGAGTTAACATACTCGTCCACCTACAATGCGGGTTATACGGCCACGCTGGGACATCTGGGACCTCCATCCTCCGGTTCACTCGAGGACGCCACCCACGCGGCGATGGTCGATAATGTGCTGTCCGGAACTGCGGCCGGAGGAGCAACATCCATGACGTCCACAAAGAGCGGCTATCTGTTTACTTACTCGCCGGGCGTTTCCGTCAACGGCCGGATTCTTTCCTTTACCATCAACGCAGATCCCACCACGCGAGGGACCACCGGCTTGAATTCTTACTTTGTGGACCAGACGGGAGTCGTGCGGCAGAATTCCAGCGCGCAGGCCAGCGCGGCAGATTCACCTCTGGCGGGATGAGCCGCCGACAGCAGCCTGCCTGAGAAGTTTCCTTCATTAATACGGGGGACCATACATTGGGGAAAGAGGGCATCGAGGGAAGTCTCCCGCGCCTTGAGTTCATTTTTCAAGAACCGCAGCGCGGTAGACTTCCTTCCCGGTAAAACTACTTGGGTTGAGGAACGATGCGCATGTAGGGCCGGGGCGCCTTCCACCCGCCAGGATAAAGCTTTTTCGCTTCTTCGTCTGACACCGCGCCGGACAGAATGACCTCACCGCCTTGCTTCCAGTTCACGGGGGTAGAAACCTTGTGCCTGGTGGTGAGCTGTATCGAGTCCAGCACGCGCATCACCTCGTCGAAGTTGCGGCCGGTGCTCATGGGGTAAGTGAGCATCAGCTTGATCTTCTTGTCCGGACCGATCACAAACACCGTGCGGACGGTCTGATTGGTGGCCGGGGTGCGGCCCTCAGAGGTCTCACCGGCATCTGCAGGCAGCATGTCGTAAAGCTTGGCGATCTTGAGTTCCGGGTCGCCGATGATGGGATAATTCACTTTGTGTCCCTGCGTCTCTTCAATATCGACTTCCCATTTTTTATGGCTCGCCACGGGATCCACGCTGAGGCCAATGATCTTGCAATTGCGCTTTGCAAAGTCCGATTGCATGCCCGCCATATACCCCAGTTCGGTGGTACACACCGGAGTAAAGTCTTTCGGATGGGAAAACAGGATGGCCCAGCCATCGCCGATCCATTCGTGGAACCTGATGGTTCCCTGCGTGGTTTCAGCGGTGAAATCCGGGGCCGTGTCATTGAGGCGTAGTGACATCGTATGCTCCTTACGTAAAGTGTGATTTTTCGGAAAAATCCGCCAATAAAAAGTCTAGGTGTTGCAGATTCTTTGTGTCAAGCGGATTCTCCGTTTCCATAACGAAACCGCTGACAGGACGTCAGTGGATCGGCAATCAAGTCGCGGTTGGCCGCCGGCCTAATTCGACAGGGAACTCGTCGCTATAATAGTTAGCTCTCCGTTCTCGCGGCTGGGTTAAGATGCCTTCACCAGGGAGGAAATTTTGAACAGCCACAATTCAAGCAATGCAGGGAAGAAGTCTCGACGGGATTTTCTTGCCACCGGCATCGCCGGCCTGGCCGGCTCGTCGTTGCTGGCGGAGCAGTTCGCCAATGGATCGCCGATGGCGGGCAGCGCCTCTCGAGGAACTCCGGAGCAGAACGGCCAGCCTCCAGAAGCTTCCGCACAAGGCCATTCCTCCGGCACGAAAAAAGGGGCCGGCGTGCTGCGCGGATTGATGGCCGATGCAGGGCGCGTTCCGGAAGATCCTTCCTACTACCGGCGCGCTATCGATTTCTGCTGCGAATGGAACATGAACGCCTACCTCATATCCCTGGCAGACGACCAGGGCTGCGCCTTCCGCTTCAAAAGCCATCCTGAACTCATCACTCACAAGAACGCCCTCACCCCTGATCAGGCGCGGGAACTCGCCGATTACGCCCGCCAGCGCGGCGTGGAACTGATCCCGGAAATCGAATCCTTCGGCCACACGCGGTTTATCACTGGCGTTCCGCAGTACGCCCACTTGCAGGACGCGATCGAAGGAGGACGCAGCAACTTTTCCGCCGTCACTCCGGTGGCCCCGGAAACTCTGAAGCTGTTCTCTGATCTTTATCGCGAAGTTGCGGAAGTTTTTCCGTCGGGATATTTCCACGGCGGTTGCGATGAGGTCAATTGGGGTGGATCTGAGTTATCACGCGAGGCGCTGAAGAAGAAACCCCGCGACGAAATCTGGGCCGAGTACGTGAATTCGCTTGATGAGATTACGCACGGGCTGGGAAAGGAACTGATCGTCTGGGGCGACTTCGTCCTGCACAAGCAGCCAGGCGTTCTGCCGCGCCTCAACAAGGACATCATTGTTATGGACTGGCAATACTACGTCACCGATTCCAGGCCGCTGGAGCAGGCGGCGCGCAAGGTGGTCGATGCGGGGCTGAGGGTGATCGGCGCTCCATCCATCATTTCTTGCCGGTGGGGATTGCGGGCCGGCGCGAATGCCCTGCGCAACATTGATGCCTTCGCGGACGCCTACAGCCGCATTGAGAGCGACCGCGCGCTGGGGGTGATTGCCACCAACTGGGTGCCCTCGCGCTACGTCCAGGGCTCGATGTGGGACACCTTCGCATACACCGGGGTCGCTTTGAATGAGGGCAGCGCCGCAGCGCGCGCCTCGGCTTTCCGGCGCTTTGTGGAAAAACACTACCGCTCGGAATGGAACGACAACTGGTCCGACATTTTTACGACCCTTTATAAAATCACGCCCAACCGGGAGTCCTGCTCGCCGCGCTGGATGCGGCCCGTGCTGCCGGTTCCCTGGAGAAGCGAGGACGAACTGAAGACGGCCGCAAATTCCGGCATGCTCAACGCGCCGCCCTTCCGGCGGCTGCTCAGCCAGCTTGTCTTCAGCGAAGCCCAGGTGCGCGATAACCTGGACGACTTCCGCACCTTCAGGCTTTCCATCGAGTATATGGAGCACGTTTTCTGGCGGATCACGGTCCTGGTTGAGGAAGCCGCAAAGCCCGGGCGGACGCCTGAATCGTCCGTGGGCCTCATCCGAACGATCGCCGAACGCGATCAGCAGCTACTCGAGAAAATGGAGGCTTCCTGGAATAAGGGCCGCGCCAGCGATGCGGCTGCGAAAACCGGACCGGTATTCGACCTCCGGCCTGGCGACCAGTTGCTCTACACATTCAGCCTGGCTGCAACTTTCTCGCAGCAACTGGCACAGAACTCAGACCGGTTCGCCCGGCTGCTCACAGCATCTTAGGCAGTACGTTAAAAAAGCTGTATCAGCGGCTTTACGCCGCCAGCCCATGTCGAAAGCATTGACCTAATGGCGGGGTAAGCCCGCCGCTGCACGTTCTCTGCGGGATATATCACGGCTTGTTAGAAATGCGGTAAACAAAGGCGCGAACCGCCTGAAGCGTGGCGCAGAGCGCATTGCTCCACTCGCGTCCCGCGCTGCTTTTCGGTTCGCACGTCTCAACGGCACGGTGGTTTTAGACTAGCCATGGGCGGGCGCCGCGGGTTAGAATTAACGCTCAATCGCCGGAGAGGTGGCCGAGTGGCTTAAGGCGGCGGTTTGCTAAACCGTTGTACGGGCGAAAACCTGTACCCAGGGTTCAAATCCCTGC
>DASTAW010000054.1 GCA_035712365.1 Terriglobia bacterium | reverse complement strand
GGTCCCGCTGACTCAACCTCAGTTCCTCTTTTCTCATCCCCCAAGCTTCTACCACCTAAAGCGGAACTTTCTACTTTGCTCATACCGGAACTTCTCACTTTGCAGCGACACGCGTGCGATTTTGCCTTGACAAATCTGGCCTAGTATGGTAGTCTTACCGTTGCACGCGAGGACCGGCACGCCAGGCAAAATGGCAGCCGTTAATCAGCACGACCCAGCCGGGGTGGAAAGGCTAGTTTGCTGGCTTTTTGGCACAAATGGGACAGAAAAAGGTGTTATTTTGAAAAACAAACCGGAGAAGCTATTGAAAACAAAGGGAAAGACTACACGGATAGCCAAAAACGAACCGGAAACGAACCGGAAACGAAGCTACCGATCTCATTGAAAACAAAGCACAGCGTAAAAAACGGTCCAAAAACGAACCGGACCATGCCTCCGAGAGCAGACCCAAGCCGAGCTAGCCTCTCAACCTCCCGAATGACCTTCCGCCCGCAAGCGTTGGATTCAGTCGAACCCATGCTGGCTGGAAAGATGCCATTTCCCGAAATCACGGGCACTGCGAAACGCCATGCATCATGCGGCCAGGTCTATTCGCGGCGGGTGACGCCTTCGGCAATCCAGAATTTGCCGGGCTCGAAGCCGGCGCGCAAGGCGACATCGTGGGCCAAAAGCTGAATGAGGACAATGTCCACCAGGGTCCCGAGACCCAGCCGGATGGGATCGACGTGGATCAGCCGCATGTTGTTGACGTTATCAACAACGCGGTCAGAAATCAGCAGTACCCGCCCTTTGTGGGAACGGATGTCATCGGCGAGCTTCAGCAGCAAGGTGGCGGGTTTTCGGGTGCGCGGCGTCGCCGCGCCGGGGTCTGTGTGCCGGGCGAAAATGATGTAGCAGTGCGACGGGTGGACAATCTCAATCGGGCCGTGGCGGAATTGGGCCGCAGTGATCGGCTCGGCGGCGAGGCGGGCGACTTCCTTCAACATCAGGGAACCCTGGTAGGCCGATGCCATGTCCGCGCCCCTGGAAAGCAGAGCTACGTAGGGTGGATGGTTGAAGAACTCGAGCGTGGGCAGCATCAGGTCGTCGCGGCGCTCCAGGATTTTTTCCTGCGCGTCCACAGCGTGCAGCAGCGCCTGACTCAAGGGCCGGTTGAGTTCCCCGGCGATGGCGAAGGCCAGATACATCAGGACAGCCACGGCGCACGTGTAGGTCTTGGTGCTCACGGCCTCCTGGACGCCGGCCATCATGGGCAGCAGCAGCTTGCCTGCCCGGGCCAGGTGGCTGCCCTCCACGTTGGTGACGGCGATAACGTTCATCTTTTTTGGAAGGACCTCAAGCAGCCGGGTCACTTCCACCGTCTCGCCCGATTGCGATACGACCACCAGCAGCGTGTCGGGGCTCAGCACCTTCAGATGATGATGCAACAGCTCAGCCGCCTCCCAGACAATCGCGCGATATCCCATCGCCGTCAGCCAGGCCTGTGCCGGGTACGCGGCGTGAAGCGAAGAGCCCATGCCCGTAAAGACCACCAGCGTCTCGCGCGAAATCCCGAGCTTCTTCCGCATGCTCATGGGAATGGCGCCGGGGCTGGCATAATATTTGCGAACGCACGAAAGCGCGTCCGGCTGCTGCAGGATTTCTTCCATCAAAGGAGTCATGTTTGTCGGCTCTTGCTTTGGATTTGCTGAGCCCGTTCGCCCTCCGCTTGCGAACGGCCCTGAACGAAGTGAAGGGGCTCAGGATAAACTCCGCGTGCTGAGGCGCGCACCACCTGGCGCGGCCAGCCAGGCCATTCGCCCCTCTTCACAGCCTTCTGCGCTTACCCGCCGATTCTAGCACTCCGGCCAGCAGATTGAAAAGCAATCGATTGGTGGATGCTGGCAGCAAGCGTCGCGGCGTCTGGGCACGTCGCCGGTGCGCCCGGGCAGGAGGACCGCAAGAGAAAGGCTGTCGAGGCCGCGCCCAATCCCTGTGTCGTCACTCTTTCAACAGCTCTTCGTACAAATGCGCAATTTGAAGGCTGGTTTTTTCGATGGAGAAATGCTCCTCGATCTCTCGACGGGCCGCGGCGCCTATGCGGTTCATTAAATCAGGGTTTGACAACGCGTACTTGATCGCTGAACTCAAGGTAGAGGGGTCGGCTGTGCGTAAAACGTAGCCGGTCACTCCGTCACGCACTATCTCTGGAGATCCGCCGTTGTCAGTTACGATGACTGGACGCTCCATAGACATGGCCTCCAAGATGCAATTTCCCAATGCCTCCCGCTTGGAGCAAAATACGAGTACGTCGCAAGCAGAATAAACCGATGCAATGTCGTCGATAAAGCCGGTACAGGTGACGACCTCGTTAAGCCCGTAGCGATCTAATTTTCGTCTCAGGCTTTCAAAGTACAGCCCGCTATCAAAAGCTTCACCCACAAGGACTACCCGTAGTTCAGGCATTTCGGCCCGAAGCAGATTTGCAGCCTCGATCAGCAAGTCCTGTCTCTTGTTGGGATCAAACCGCGCTACCATTGCGACGACCTTACACTCGCGGGGCAAGCTCAGTCGGTCGCGAGCCTCGGCTCGGCTGTAATTTCTGGCATCGAGCTTCTTAGGGTCCACTCCGTTGTAGATGACCGCGATTCGTTCCTCAGAAATGCCGTAGCGTATCGCCTCATTGCGAACAAAGTTGGACACGGCCACAATGGCATTGGCCGCTGTTAGGTGGTCTTCAAGTGCCCATACGTCAGGAACTCTGAGGTGCTGAACTATGCGCGTTCCAGCCGCTATAGCAGCAGTAAGAAAGGGTACACCGACGGGTCCGTTCAGGTGCACGATTTCTGGCTTAACCATCCGTACGACCGCAAGACAGCGCTCGAAGTTTTCGACGGTCGCAACCGAAAAGTCGTCCCTTGGGGAAACGACTTCAACACCGCACCCGCGAAGTTTTCTCGTCAATACGCCATCCAAGGCCACAAAGGCGACGGGCTCAAAACGTTCACGATCTAAATGGCTGACGAGTTCATGCATGTTTTGTTCCGGTCCGGAAAGTGCGGAACAATTGGACACATACAATACCCTAATCTTCGAACCGGACGCATTCGGGAAAGGAAAGCAGCTTGGCAGGTTCCGGCTCGTCCTCCTCTTGCTGTCGCGGGTCATCTGGTTCCAGAGGCGAAAGCCTTGGAAATCGGGATCTTCGACACGCGAAGAATCAATGCTGGTGAGCACGTCGCATAGTATCTGCGTGTCCGCCGGGTCCGTGAATTCTACTCGTGAAGGGACCAGGTTGCGGTCTACCCCGTACTCGATGGCTGCATCCATCGGCGTCCACTCCCTTACGAGGGTGGTCCTCACGTCACGCAGGGCTGCGAGTCGCCTTACGCGGCTCACAAATCCGATTGGCGGTCCGATGAAGTCTAAAGACTCCCGACGGGCCAAGCGGTTTAACTCCGACCTTGCGTATATTACCGGCGTAGTGTGCGGCGGGAAGCCCGTGATACGGGTGGAGCCGTTGTGAAATTTCAGATGATGGGAGTACGCCCTTTTTAGAATGTCGCGTGGCGCAAGCGCCAATCCGAGCTCGAAGAAGGTAGCGTGTGCAGCTCTTCGCTGGCTGGCGATTTCGTCAAATGCGAAAAGAGCCGCTTTATGGTCCGAATGGAAAACTGAGCATGGCTTCCCATCGAGCATTTCTTTAAGCTTATGGAAATCATCCAGCGAGTGGGTTAGGACGTGTAATTCGTTACTCGGAAAAGCGCCAGCAAACCAGCCAGCGAACCATTCGACCAGGGTAATATTTTCAATTCTGGCGAACCAAGGTCGTACGTCAAGGGATTGTGACATTGGCGGAAGGCAAAGAACGGGTAACAGGCCGTCGAGGCTCGTCTCGGTCACGGCACGGCTCCTTGGGGGAAAGGTGCTGAGTTAATGGTTGGCAAGGCAAGCGCCTCTTGTCACCTCAACGCCAACAAAAGCGGCTGGGCCAGAGATAGCGATATGACCGCAGCGAGGGCAAATAGCAGCGGTGCCCTAGCGCGATTCAGCCATCCAACCGCGCCTGCCAAGCCGAATAGGTCCGATCCCTGATAGTTTCGAACGAGGAGGAGAGGAAGAAATCTGGCGGCCCCGAAGGTTGCCATCGTAAGGATCGCGCAGGGCAAGCTCTCAAAGGTCGCACACAGCAAAAGAAGCAGGTAAGTCTCAATGTAGGGCGTTAGTGTCAGAACTCCCACCCCTAAGGTAAACCCGAAAAGAAAGTCGAAGCGAGGGGTCCCTAAAAGTCCCCACGCCTGAGGCACTTGCCATCTCCGTGACGGGACCCACCAAGTCTTGCTCAGCGCCGCGCCACAGCCGTAGAAGATCGACAGGAGAACGAGCGCGGTCTGCAAAACAAGCCGGAAGTTAACAAAAAAGTGCGCGCCTAACGCCCCGATCAGGAAACAACCGATGCCCGCCGACGTCCCGCCTGTAATGGACCCTGCCGCGAAGGCACGCAGCTTGGCAAGGTGCCTGGTAGAACAGCAAGTAAGCCCGTCGACCGACGGACTGGTCACATAGACCGAGTTACGGCCTCAAGGAGACGAGAGACTGATGAAGCCGCAGACGGCGGCTATAAGGATCGGGATTATCCATGACCTTGCCGCGATGATTTCCAGCATTATCCTGTTCAACATTTCTGGACCGTGCCGAGAGTCAGCCCTCACGGTACCGGGATATTTCCATGCTCGCTACAGCCACACGGGTAGCCAGTTGACAGATCCTTGCAATCGCAGCACGTAACGTAGTTCCAAGTCGTCCAACAGTTTGATCCGCCGAAGCAGCCCCCAAAAAGGGGCGTGCAACTGCTTACGCACTGGGCCCCCTCGCAGCAACCGGAGCATTCGTCCAATATGCAGTCGTCGTCACCTCCACAGTTGTCTCCGCGTAACGCCGCAGGTAAGGAGAACGCGGCCAATACTAAGAAACTAAAGGTTCGACGCGTAACAGCGCGCAGTCTGGGAAACTTCTCGGGATCCAGAATCAGATACGCATCTGTAGCCGCCCGACGGAACATTTTGTCAGCCAGCATGATTTGACCTCCTGGGTATATGTATGCCGATATCCACTCCCTGCATCGCAGTTCCCTGGATTCTGTCCGCAAACCAGGCAAATTCCCTGTCTGAGACCGGCGCGCCTTTTCCGCGAACAACCCCGCCACAGTCGACCAACAAAGCGAAAGGCGTTGTACCTATTCGCAAACGTCTGCCGATCGTCCCCTTCGAATCGTGGACAACCTTCAGGGCCGGGACTAGTGTCTTGGAAAGATTCATGACATCATTTTCGTGACCGCGACAAATCATTACTGTTTCGGTCACGGTCTCGTTGGTTGCTGCGAATGTTTGGAGTGACGGAATGGCCTCTTTGCAAACGCGGCACTTCGCACTCGCGAAAAAGATAAATTGGAACCTTCCGCTTCCCTCACCCAACTCGACCGGAAGGCCATGTAGGTCACGCGCGTAAACAGGAGCCATCTTATGGTCCGTCTCAGGACCCTGTTGGAACCGAACGCTCGAATCATGAAACAGGAGCGCACCGCATTGGCGGTAGAGTAGAAACACCGCCACAAATAGGACACCCACGACGGCCCACAGTACAATATACGAAATGTAGAAGCTAACCACGCCTCCTCCCGCTGGGCAATGTCAGGCTCATCTGCGCTTCACCGCCGCACTAACTTCACTCAAGAGGGCGTAACAAGCAAATGTCGTAACAACCAAGAAGCCCGCTTCTACATATAAAGCTATAGGAATTTCCCGAAACTCAGTTGTGACTACCGGCCGCAGGTGGGCCTCAAGCGCCAGGAACACGGCGAGGAGGAAAAGGATTCCATTCCGAATCAGGTGAAACATGCCTGTCGGGTTCCCACTTATATCGCCGAAACACGCGCAATCCTCGACATAACCTCTCCTAAAAGCGCACGCCAACACGATGAGAAACGCTCCGAATAGGGCGGCAGTGGCAGTACCGGCGGCCGCCAGCCAAACGCCAGAAAATAGCAGGAAGCCAAGCACCAGTTCGGAGGCGATAACGGCGATCCGGACGAGGGGCGCCCGCCGGGACCAGCCCTGCCCCAAGACACCCAGAAGGAAGGCAAAGTCATCTCCCAGCCTCCACTTCATGACTGCAGCAAGGAGAAGGACACATGATAGGGTAAACCGGACGAGCAGCGTGACTTGGACGACCGCACTTCCCGTGTTGCCAGAGAGCATGCCTCACCTCTCCACAGGCCCAAATGAACTCGCGATTTTGATGAGTTCGGACCGGCCCACCTCTCCCTGTTTGCCGCCGCGAATGCCGATCATGAATCCATCGAAGGGAAAAACCAGGCTATTAAGATTGCTGGTGTCCCAGGTAGCTCGCTTGCCGTTTGCAAGGATCCTCTCCCCATTCGGTGTTGGCTTCCAGCAGCCGTTAAAATACCGGGCCTCCACGGCCACTTCTCCAATTCGGAGTTCCATCACTTCGGGTTTGGCATCCTCTGTCCCCCCAAAAAAATTGTCCGTCATGGGTGAAACAAATACGAATAGCGGCCCGAAAATACGTTTCTTAAACACTTCCAGGCTCAAATAAGCAAATTTGATCTCGGACTTCCCCGTCCTGAAACCGTCGTCGTCTCCCATGTATTCTCCGATGAGAGAATATCCCTCAGGAATGTAATGAGGTATAGGAATGGCGGTCGTTCCCATCGTGCGCGAGCTTACGTGGTCCATTGCCGCCATGCCACCGGCGGCTGCTCCCAGCCATCCCATGAAGCGTCGCCGCCCCATCGACGTTGCGCTTGGGGTTTCGCGGTTGTTAGTTGAATCTTTTTTACTCATTTCAGGGAAACCTCCTTCGAATTGCACCCTGCCCCTTCCGCTACAGTATTTGCACCTTAGGGTTCCCTCCGCCCGAATCGGCCGTTGGGGGTTTTCTGAATCTGATGCGGCATGTCTGATTTCTCACTGGTCACCTGCCCCTGGAGTGCGTGGGCGTGGGGACCTTTTAGGCATAATTTATTCTTGGTTGATGCCCCAGTCAACCCGATTATGTTGGCGAAATGTGCTAAACGTTAGTCTCGTGTGCTGCGTCGGTAGCCGGACGGTGTAAGTCCCAAACTCCTCTTAAAATCGTGGCTAAAGTTCGAGGTCGAGGAATAGCCACACTGAGCAGCGATTTGCTTTACCCGGAGGGTAGGGTCGCAAAGCAGGTGTTGAGCTTTTGCAAGACGAGCCTGCTGGAGATACTTCTTAAATGCCATTCCGGTCTCCGCCTTAAAGAGGTGTTCAAACCGGGACCGGCTAAGGCCTATCGTTTGGGCTTGCTGGCTGGTAGTCAGAGCGTTGGCGCAATTCAACTCTAAATTTCGGATCAGATCTCTGATTCGAGCATCCATTTCTGCCTCCATTGGGGTCCAGCCAAAGGCAGAGCGCGAGCCGAGGCTGAACCGAATTGCCGTGTTCAGGGAACCCAGCGTGCGTGCGTTGATGTGATCGACGTAGCAATTGCTGGCTTGGTTACACACGCACTCGTCAAATTTCTGAAAACGGAGATGACACTGTTCCCAGTGGGGCGGATAACGCCCATGCGACCAGCCACGCGCTTGCCAACGGCTCTGGTGGAGGTGGAAAAGGTTCCGGGTGGGATGACGGAAGAAAGCTGGGGCCGGAGGTTATCCGGCCCCGGTGGGTATTACAGTTGAACCACGTTCGCCGCTTGGAGACCCTTCGGTCCCCTTACGACTTCGAACTCGACGGGCGCACCTTCCTGAAGGCTACGATAACCGTCTCCCTGGATCGCAGAAAAGTGGACAAAGACGTCCTCACCACCTTGCCGCTGGATGAAACCATACCCCTTGCTGGCGTTGAACCACTTAACGGTTCCTTGCTCACGATTGTTACTCACGTTTACTTCTACTCCTTGTTGATAGTTCGCGCCGTCAGTTCTGTGCTTCACTTCCGTGGCTGATAGACACAAACAGCCGCAATCTTCCCTCGCAGCCTTTGAGTACAACTCGAAAGGGATACAAGAGCGACAAACGCAGTTCCCATTTTGCCATAAGGTAATAGAACTAACAATACTCTTTTTTCTTTAGATGCGGGGAGGGATTGGCGCAACCGCCTGACTTGCGGGAGCAGGAAGGGGCGCACCGGCTATTCTTCCCGGCAGGATTCCTCCACCAGGATGGCATGCACCGTCCGCGGTCCGTGCACGCCGCGAACAAGGATCTGTTCGATGTCGGCCGTTCTGCTGGTCCCCGAGATAAAAACCACCGACCGCGCCGCGCTGGCCTGCCCAGGATCACGCGAGACCGGGAGATGTTCGAGGACTTCGTCAAGCGTGGCGCGCAGTTGGCTGCGGCGATACAGCGCAATGTGCACCGGGGGGGCAAGCGAAACGAGTTGGCTCCCTTCGGTAGCGCTGGTCAGGACCAGGCTGCCAGTCTCGGCCAGCGCGAAGTCTACGCCGGTGATGCCTGCGCCCGCAGCGAAGCATTTATCACGGAAAAAGCTGCCTTCTTGTTGCGCTTCCGCGCTTGTGGGCCAAGCGGCAACCCGCATCCCGCGACCGTTCAGCATCTTCCCAATCTGCAACCGGCTGAGGAGCGGATTTCGCGACAGCACCACGCTTTCAACCTTGGTCTGCTCCAAAATTGAACACAATATATCCCCCAATTCCGCCGATGTCGAAGCTCGGTACGTGCTGCAACCCAGGCCCTGCAGCTCTAATTCAAACCGCTCCGCCAATTGTGCGGGCGGAATCAGGGGCATCACGCCTTCAAGGGGAGGCGGCAATATGGGTTCAGCGGCCGCATGAGCGCCTTTCTCCTTTGTTTTCAGGATGCTTCGGACGGTCCCTAGCATTTCGTCGCGGCTTGACACTGGTTATGCTCCTGCATGCGACCCCATTTGAAGGCCGACTGACTGAGATTGTACCACGCCAAATTTGGGCTTCGAGCCTGTGCGCAGTGGGTCCCTTGCGATTTTTTTTATTTCATGCTAAATTTTTTGCAACCTTCGACCTTTCCAAACCATCAGAAAGTCGGGAAAGAGAATAGAAGTAACGACACAACCATAAGGAAGGTTTGTACAATGTCAGCAACAGTGAAAACAAGAACAAGCGCTTATCGGGCGGTGCTGCTGAAGAAGCGACAGGAACTTTTGACCGGCTCCAGAAACACTCCAGAGGCTCTTTCGGCGGTTCAATCGGCTGATGAAATGGAGTTTGCCGTCCGTAGCGTCGAGCAGGACGTCAACGTAACAACGGCAAGCGTTCGCAGTCGTATGCTCAGGCAGATCGATTACGCTCTTGAGCGTGTCGCGGGCGGCACTTATGGCGAGTGCCAGTCCTGTGGAGAACAGATTTCTGCCAACCGGCTGAAGGCGATTCCCTGGGCAGAATGTTGCCTCAACTGCGAAGAACTAAGAATCAGAAACTAACCCCTTTGCTATCAAAGGCTTAATTCTTGCTTTTTGAGCAAGAAGGGAGACGTGTGTCTGCCGGGCGCCATCAGAGGCGGCTCTGCCCGGCAGGCATCACCATTTCCACTGAACTTCTCGAACCAGAAGTCTAGCCGGCTGCTCGGGCAGTAAGGTTTCGGGCAAACTGGCGGTTGACCGAGCCGTGCCGTTGTTCGTCGATCTGCAAGGCTAATGGCTGTTCAGCCCAGCTTAGAGGTCCTGGCGCCGGCGCCTGCGAGCGTCCCACGCGAGGCATTTGCTGCTGAACATCTCGAAGCTATTGTGGACCTCGATGAGAAGGCCAGCGAAGCGCCGACCGCATCCTGCTGGCTGTCTGAAACTCAGCGCATTACATCGGGTTCGTCCGCTGGTAATCATCACGCCAACCTGGCGCCCCATCAGGTCACGAAATCTGTTTTCCACCGACGCTGATCCTGCCAATCACACTCGGGCTAACCTCAAAGTCGTAATCAGGAATGTCCTTGTTCTCGGCGACCGCCTGGCCGTTCACTTTGATCTCGTCGCCCTTCGCGCCTTGTTTGAGGCTCAGAGCATGCGCCTTGAGGTAAACGAGCCTGCCACGCACCAGGCTGTCTCCCTCGCCTCCTTTGGTGCGTAACTCCTCCTGCACGGTGATCGTGCCGAAGGGCTTGGAGAGCTGCACCGCGATGGCGCCGTCGCCGTAGGTCGTGATTCTCTGGAAATGCGCCTCCTTCAGCGTACCGTCGTACAGGTTAAACCCGCGTGCGCCCAGGCCGTGAGTTTCGATCGGGGCTTTAACCGTCAGATTGTCAATGTCGCCGAAGTTGACGAAACCGATGCCGCTGTCCCCGTAGGAGGCCACCTTCGCCTGTGCCAGCCAGGATTCGACCTTGCCCCAGTTGTCCAGCACCATGTCGTTGGGCCCGTAGGTGGTAGTCGCGCCTTCGTTGATGACGCGGCGGGCATGCACCCCGGAGCCGATGAAGACACCCCCGGTAATCAGGTTGGCCGTGCCCTTCGGGATGCCGCCCTTCGCGTGGACCTCCCCTGTGGTAAGTAGCGTCACTTCAATGGCGCCGCCTTCCTGGGTGGGCGCGGGAACCTTGCTCAGTTCGGCTTCGTCCGGGATGAACCAGCCGCCGAAGATAAACACGCCGCTCCCTCGCAACGGATGTTCTTGACTGCCGCCCGAGAGGTTGCGGGCCTCAAACGTCCATCGACTCGCCCTGTCCTTCGAAAAGTTGTAGACCGCGATTCCGCCGAGCAGCACCTCCACGCCGAAGCCGGAGGGACGGTGGGCCGCCATCGCCGCGTCAGCTCGTTCGACATGAATGTTGTTCAGCTTGAGATGGCCCTTTCTTGCCTGGCTGGCCTCAAGATGGAAACGGCCAACGGTGTCCAGGTCGCTGATCTCGATCGTGCCAAGGTCGTCCGTGTCGTCGGAGAGGCCAATGGCAATCTGGGCCTCATCGGTCACCAGCCGGAGACTGGAAATGCGGTGGTTGGAGCTGAGCATCAGTCCCGGCTGGCCCGACTTGAAGTGCAGTTCCGCGCCCGGGCCAGCGCCACGCAGATTGGCGCCTGAGGGCAGTTTCAGGCTGGAGAGGTCGGCGATCCGGCCTTCAACTTCGATACTGGACACTCTTTGCTTTATGGCGTTTTCCAAGGAAGCGGCATCGTTGACATGAAGCATGGCATCATTCATAGGAATCTCCTCTCGCGACTGAAAGTATAGTACCGCTTTGAGCAAGTAGGCACCCGTACCGTTCCTGGCAGCGGCCGCGGGTGTAGGCGAGAGCGGCGAGGGCCAGCTCCGCTCGTCGCAGAAGAAAGGGGCTGCTGATGGAGTAGAGGGCCAATGTATCATCCAAGCAGGTCCGGGCAACTCTGTCAGGGCGTCTGCCCGGTGACAGCAGAGTTGATGTAGACTTCAAGTTCAATCCGCGAGGGCATCCATGGCAATGAGACTGTCATCCACGGGCCTTGTGGCCGATGGCAATACGCCAACAGAAAGCCTGCTGAGCTTTCTGGATTCGGTATTGCGAGGCGTCGGCCAGGTCATGCTGCAGAACAACAGCTACGCGGGATTATTTTTCCTGGCCGGCATCTTTTATAACTCAAGATTGTTCGGTCTCGCGGTCGTCGTGGGGACCGCCGTTAGCACTGCTTCTGCAATGCTGCTCGAAGTCGAGCCCTCGAAAGTGCGCGAGGGATTGTTCGGTTTCAACGGCGCCCTGGTTGCAGTTGCGCTTACCTATTTTCTTCAGACAGACGCCCTGACCTGGGCTTATGTGGTCTTTGCCGCGATTGCCGCAGCGGTCCTTACGGCCGCCATGTCGGGACTGCTGGAGACGTGGAGTGTCCCCGTGCTTACTGCCCCATTCGTGCTGACGGCGCTGTGTTTTCTACTGGCCTGTGCGCATTTTGGGCGGCTGCATTCAACGCATGTTCTACCCACTGCTGGACTGCCCACAACCGCCATCGTGGAGGGCGTCGTGAGCGCGTCGACTGTTGTGGAAGGTCTTTTCAAGGGCGTTGCACAGGTCTTTTTCCAAAACAGCGTGGTCACCGGCGTGCTTTTCCTTGCCGGCCTGCTGGTCAGTTCACGGCGGATGTTCCTTGCCGCATTGCTGGGTTCCTTGACCGGCTTGTTTGTCGCCTGGGGCATGGGCGCCGCGGAACCCGCAATTCGCTCCGGGGCTTTTGGCTTCAACTGCGTGCTAACGGCGATCGCTATGGTTAGCCTCGGGTTCGAACTGAATAAGGGAGCCTCCGCGTTTTATATACTGCTCGCAACTATTGCGTCAGCCATCGTGTTCGCAGCCACATCGACCGCGCTCAAGCCGCTCGGTATGCCAGCGCTGACGCTTCCATTCGTGCTTGCCGTATGGATCTTCCTGTTAGCCGGCCGTCAGTTTCCAGGGCTTTTACGTGAAATGCCCAATCGCGTCCCTACCGATGAATTTCAAGTCGGTGGTTACGCCAAATCCTCCTCCCAGCTTTCCGCCCAACCGAGTGGCCAGCTTCCACGGCGATAAAGCCGCCACAAGCCTCCAAAACTCTCCGCGGGGCGAAAATCCTTTCCTTTCGGATTGGCGTTCTTCGATCCGCCTACGCTTCGCGTCTATTGAGGATTGCAAAATATAGTGACGTTTTCGCGTAGCGCCGGTCACGCCAAGCGGGACTGGCCTCGATAAATGCCGCCCAGACGGCGGCGCTACAAAAACAACGTGTCACTAGATTATGCAACCTTCGGTAAGCGGGGGCGGGGTGGCCAACAAGGCGTACCTTTCGAGACTCTGAATCATTCTTTCTAACCTGTTGTGACGCCTCCGTCTTTGCGGTAAAGTGCCTGTCTGCCCATTGATTCTGACAAGCGCAGGCAGGGCAAGCTGTCGCAGCCGCAATCAGGCCATCGAGAGGACACTTCATGAAGATCACAGCCGTTGAACCGCTGGTGCTGGGAGCCGCCTGGCGAAACCTGATTTTTATCAAGGTCAAGACCGACGAGGGCCTGGTCGGAATTGGCGAATGTACGCTCCATAATCGCGAAGAAGGAATTCTGGGATACCTGCCGGGAGCCGTCCGCCGGCACGTGATCGGCTCCGATCCGTTCAACACTGAGGACCTTTGGCTGCGCATGTACCGGAACGAGTTCTGGCGCAACGGCGCCATTGCCGCCACGGTAATGAGCGGCATCGAGGTCGCCTGCTGGGACATCGTGGGCAAAGCCTGCGGTCAGCCCGTGTGGAAAATTCTGGGCGGCCAGTGCCATGAAAAGGTGAAGGCCTACGCCAACGCCTGGTACACGGTGGAGCGCAAGCCGGAAGAATTTGCCAGACGGGTGAAGGTGGTGCTCGATAAGGGCTACAAAGCTCTCAAGGTAGACCCGTTCGGGCCGGGCGGGCTTGAGATATCACGAGCCGAAAAAGTGAAGTCCGTCGAACTGGTGGCCGCCATTCGCGAAGCCGTCGGGCCCGACGTTGAGATTTTTGTTGAAATGCACGGCCGCTTCAGCGCCGCCACCGCCATCGAGATCGCGCGCATGCTGGAGCCTTACCACCCCGGCTGGATTGAAGAACCCTGCCCACCGGAAGATATTCCATCGCTCGTCAAGGTGGCCGAGCATGTCAATCTGCCGGTCGCCACCGGCGAACGCTACTACACGCGCTACGGGTTCCGCGAAGTCCTTGAATCGAACGCGCCCGACATCCTGCAGCCCGACGTTATCCATGCGGGTGGCCTGATGGAGATGAAGAAGATTGCCGCCATGGGCGATGTTCGCTCCATGGTGATGGCGCCCCACAATTCCAACGGCCCGGTTTGCACTGCCGCCAGCATCCACTTCGATTTCTGCACCACCAACATCAAAATCCAGGAGTGCTTTGACGATTTCTCGGAGACCTGGGTGGTGGATGCCGTCCCCGGAACGCCGCGGCCCAAAGATGGTTATTTCTATCCGCCGCAGAAGCCGGGCCTTGGCGTGGAACTGAACGAGGACCTCATCAAAGAGCACCCCTACAAAGAGGGCTTCTTCAACATGTGGGAACAGAACTGGCACATGCGCCAGTACACCAGTTGACGTCATTTCAAGCATCAGGAGTCATTCATGGAGTCCAGCCGTCGCAAGTTCCTGCAATCGAGTCTGGCGGCGCCGGTGGCGCTGGCGCTGGGCAGTCCCGGCGTTGGATGGCCGGGCGCCATGCTGCTTCCTCCCCCGCAGATCCCTTTCCAGAACCCCGAAATCATCCGTTACGATTCGCATTGCTTCACCCTCAACGGTCGGGACACATTTCTCCATAGCGGTGCGTTCCATTACCCTCGTTGTCCTCAATCCCTGTGGCGGGACCGCCTGCTGAAGTTCAAGCGCGCCGGGTTCAACACCGTCGAGAGTTACATCTTCTGGAATTACCACGAGCCGGAAGAAGGCCACGCCGATTTCAGCGAGCTCGAGAGCTATATCCAACTGGTCAAGCAAATGGGCCTCTGGCTGATCGCGCGCATCGGTCCATACGTCTGCGCGGAATGGGATGCGGGCGGCTTTCCCCACTGGGTGATTGCCAGGCAGTTTCCGTTGCGCAGCGATAATCCCGAAAGCGTCAAAGCGTCCGAGCACTGGTACAGCCTGGTGCTTCCCATCATCGTCAAAAATCAGATCACCGCCGGCGGGCCCATCATCCTGATGCAGGTGGAAAACGAGTACAACTTCTGGACAGGAGTTTCCGACTCGGAGAAACGCGCCTACATTGACGCGCTGGCGCAGATGGCATGGACCGGCGGAATCGACGTTCCGCTCATCACCTGCTGGACGCAGCAGTCCCGCGAAAATTCCTATCCGGACATGGCGCGGATTGCCGACTTCTGCAATTTCTATCCGCGCTGGAAGATCACGGACGAAGTCCTGCCCGCGCTTGCCAGATTGAAAGCCGAGGAGCCGTCCTCGCCCGCCGGTGTTACGGAATTGCAGGGCGGATGGTTCAGCAAGTTTGGCGGAAAGCTTTCGATTGACCAGGAAGGCGTAGGCCCGGAACAGCTCAATACGCTCACCAAAACCGTGATCGAGCAGGGCGCGACTTTCTATTGCTATTACATGGGATTCGGCGGCACCAACTTCGAGTGGGCCGCTAAAGACCTGACCACCACGTACGATTACGCCGCGCCCATCCGCGAGCCCGGCGGACTGTGGGGCAAATATTATGAAGCCCGGGGCATCAGCCTGGCGTTGGGATTGTTTGGCGAGCAACTCGCCCGCGCGGACATCGAGCCCGGAGCAGCCGACTCGACAAACCCGGCGGTCAGCGCCATCGAACGCACGAATGGCAAGAGCGGGTTTCTCTTCGTCCGGGAAAACGCCAACGCCGAGCAGCAATTCACTTTGACGTTTATGGACCCGGCAAGTCCCTCGCACCGCACCATAGCGGCGCCGCGCCAGGGGCAGTTGAGCATTGGCGCGCGTGAAATGAAGATGCTGCCTGTCTATCTGCCGATTGGCGAAACTACGCTTCGCTACTCGACCTCAGAGGTGCTGGCCTACGGACTGAATCTGGACACATGGTATCTGGTGCTCTATGACGACCCAGGGCGAGTGGCTGAAATTTCGGTGGCCACCGAAGAGGAGCCACACGTCGAGGGCGACACCGCTTACATCTACTGGGACCGCGAGTACGAATCCGTGGTGTTCGGCGTTCGCTTCGACCCGGACGAAAAAACGCTGATTGTAAATCGAAACCTGGTCGTGGTCCTCGTGCCCCGCCAGCGAGCGCTGCGGACGTGGAGCGCGGATTTCCCCATCAAGGATTTCGCGGGCGCGGAGGGCGACAAGCCCGTTTCCATCCCGTTTATCTCAGACGCCGCTCTCATGGTGGCGAGCGGCTCGCAGCGGAGCCGTGTGTGGGTGGACCTGGAGTTCCGCCCTGGCAAGCACGAACTGACTGCCCTGCTCCCTCCCGTGCCGGCCAAATGCCAGGTTGACGGCAGCGAAACAGAGGTCCGCTATACTCGCGAGGTACGGGCCGCGCGCATCACCTTTTCCACGCCCGAACTCCCCAGCCAGCCGGTTTCCATCAGGCAAGTCCAGACATGGATTGAAAAGTTCTCGGGTCCCGATGCCGGCCAGTGGCTCGCATCGCCTCTGCGGCCGCTTGAAGAACTCGGCCGCGTTCCTTACGGCTACGTCAAGTATCGTTCAGGACCTTTCACCTACAGCAGCCAGAGCAAAATGTTCATTTCTACTTTCGCCGATGATGCGAAGAAAGTGTTCCTGAACGGCAAGCTGGTCCCCGAAGCCTCAAACAACAAAAAGCAGGTTGAGATCGACCTTGCGAAATACGCGAAACAGGGAAGCAATACGCTGGACATTTCGTACGAGCTTTTCGGCTCGCCCAATTTCGGCCAAAACATCGGCGAACTGAAGGGCGTCCAGTCGGTGAAAATGGGCGCGGACGCGCAAACCGCTGCGCCGGTTGGCAACTGGCAGGTCCAGCGCTTCCCGGCCCCCGCCCAGGGCCGGGGCAAAATTGATCCGGCTCAGGCCCCTGGAGGATGGAGCGCGCCCGTAGCGATCGGCGCCGGCGGAGGCAAGGAGCTTCTGCCGCTTTTCACCTGGTGCAGCGCGGAGTTCGATCTCCAGCAGCCTCCCGAAGAATGGTTCGCTCCCTGGAAGCTCACCTTTGAGGCTGAACGCGATGCCCTGCTCTATCTGAACGGCCGGTTCGTGGGCCGCTATATGACCATCGGCCCCCAGAAAGATTTTTACCTTCCTGAACCCTTTTTCGCCAGCCAAGCAGGCCAGAAGAACGTCCTCACGGTTGTCCTGGCCTACGCCGGCCAGCCCGGGCACATCCGCACGCTTCGCGTGGCACCCTACGACGAATTTGCAACTCGCCGGACCCGAATTGAATTTGGATGGTAGGATAGAGTGTTTCCGGCTGGCTCGTTCACTTGCCGGCTGGCATAAAGTGCGCCCGTCTGCCGCGCGGGCCGCCATCGAAGATTCTGGAACAAGCGAATGACACCAAGATCACAGGCGCACAAGCAGCCTCGCGCAGCAGCAGCATCGAGGCCCGTCGGGCTTGGAATCATCGGCGTCGGGACCGTGGGCACCGGGACCATCAAAGTTTTGCAGGAACACCGTGCGGAGATCGAGCGCCGGCTTGGTTGCAGGCTCCAGTTGAAGATGATCTGCTCACGCAGCATCCACAAAAAGGACTTCTCCTGGATCAGGAACAGGCCCGCCCTCACTACTGACTGGAAGGAAGTGGTCCACAACCCGGCAGTGGACATTGTAGTGGAGCTGGTGGGGAATCTTCCTACTGCCCGGGCCATCGCCTTTGCCGCGGTGAACGCCCGCAAGCATCTGGTGACCGCCAACAAACAACTGGTGGCCGAGCATGGCATCGAGCTGGTGGGCCGCAGCCTGGAGAAGGGCGTCAAGCTGGGCATCGAGGCCTGTGTGGCGGGCGGAACTCCCATTCTTCACGCGGTTCGTTCTGGCCTGGCCGGCGAAAGCTTTGCCGCCGTCTACGGCATCCTTAACGGAACCACCAACTACATCCTGACGGAGATGGAGCAGCGCGGCGTCTCCTTCTCCGAGGCGCTGGCGGACGCGCAAAAACTCGGCTATGCCGAGCCCGATCCCACCTTCGACGTGGAAGGTTTTGACGCCCGATATAAAATTGCCATTCTTACCATGGTCTGCTTTGGCCAGGCGGTCCCGGTGGACGAGATTCCCGTGGAAGGCATCACGCGGATCGAGCAGGTGGATTTTGCTTATGCTCACCGGCTGAATCGCACCATCCGGCTGATTGCCGCTGCCCGCCGGCAGAACGGCCGCAGCCTGGAGATCAGCGTGCGGCCCATGATGATTCCCCAGTCGTCCCAGCTTGCCAACGTCTGGGGAAGCACCAACGGCATTCTCCTGCTCGGCAACAAGGGAGGCGCCACCACGCTGACCGGCCGTGGCGCGGGAGGCGGGCCCACCGGTGTCGCCGTTCTTTCCGACGTCGTGGAAATTGCGCGGGTGATTGCGACCGGAGGCGTCGGAAGCACGCCGCTCGGCTATTCAGAATGGCACCGGGAAAAAATCGGTCCGCCCGCTGGCGAGCTCGTCAGTTCCTATCTGCGGCTGGTGGTGCGCGACCGCCCCGGCATCCTGGCGCGCGTGTGCGCCGCGCTCGGACGCCATCGAATCAATATTGATTCCGTCCTCCAGGAACCCGCCATGCCCAAGAAACATCTGCCCTTTGTGATGACGCTTGAGCCTACAACAGAAGTCAGGGTGCGCGCCGCTGTCCGCGAAATTGCGCGGCTTCCGTTCCTGGTGCAGCCTCCCCTTCTGCTGCCCTTCATCGATCTTCCGTAGTGTGGCGTGTCCGGCGTAATTGTTTACCACAGGCCGTCCTATAAACTGCCTCCCGTTGAGGACTACGCCAAAATACCGTTTCAAGCAACGAAGCTCCGTTGAAGCCGCATCTTACTTTATAAGCAGCGCGAGGCTCAGAGGCCTGATGCGCGGGTACGGCGAGGCCGGAGTCCTTCGCCTGAAACGCGCCTCGCAATGGACATCCCATCAACTTTGCAGCAGGCCGGGCGGCCAGCCAGTCCAGAGCAGTGGTAACTGATGAGTGACGTATTTGCGCTGCTTTTCGACTGCTTCTCAGCCTTCGGATAAAATCGTTCATCTTCAACTAACGCTTTCGTCTCCCATGCATCTTAATAAGTATGAGGGCCCGGAAGGTGTGGGGAATGCCGTAAACAGGGCTTGTAACATGGATCGATCAGAAAGGAGACACGATGGGTCTGAAATGTTCTAAGACGAGCGGAATACTAGTATTGGCAGCATTAATAATGCCTTGCGGGGTGTTGCTGGCGAAGGAATCTAACTCGCCCGCTGCCGCAACCTCCAGCAACGCTAACTGGTATGACGTTGAACAGGCGTCGGACCTCTTCAGCCGCATGACCGTTCGTGCGCGTGAGGTTAGACAGGAAGTCGGTCCACTTCAAGTGCAGGGTTACGCGTTGAACTGGAGAGATCACGCGGCAAGGCTTGTAAGGATAAGTGACCACATCAATGACATTGGACGCGACCTGCAAAGTCTTGACCAAATCAAAGGCCGGTTGGAGCCGTGGCAGCAAAACCTGGTTGCTAAAGTGACCCCGAATGTCCATGGGATGGTCTACCAGACGGACCAGGCATTGACCACGCTCGCCAGCCGCGAGGACCGTCACACGCTGCGATTGACTGACTACCCGAACAACATCGACCAGATATATCGGAATGCCGACCAAATGATCAACACCATTCAGAGCGTCACGAAGGCCGCTCACGGCGAGCAGATGTCGGCGCTCCGTGGCACAAGCACGAACCCTGGTTCCTAGGGGGCCAGGCTAAATTGCACCGGGAGGGAAGGGCCTCGCTCGAGCGGGGTCTTTTCTTTTTTGAAGTATGTACTTTACGCAACAGCCCAAAGGTCCAGTTTTCCGCAGGCTTTTAGGAACGATGAAATAACAACCTCATTGACTCTTGGTGTACACTGAAGTGTAAATCGCGTGCTAATTCAGGGTTGTATTGACGCGTAAAATGCGATCGAAGTCCCAACTTAACGCAGCCAGCCGGGTATGCGTAGCGCCAGGAGAAAGGCAAGCAAATGAAGGTCATGGTAAAGGCCGAGTTTAGGCTCTTCGGAGTGATGAAGCGGGAAGGAGGCTGGTACATTGCCCATTGCCCACCGCTAGACATTTACACGCAGGGTAGAACTCTGTCAGAAGCAAAAAAGAATTTGGTGGAGGCTTCGGAGCTGTTTATCGTTAGCTGTATCGAGCGAGGGACGTTGGACCAGGCGATGAGAGAATTGGGCTTCGTACCTTTTGGAGCGCAGCCCCAAAACATCCCCAACGCGTTCCCAATCGATATTCCCATTCCTTTTGGCCTGCATAAGGAACTTCCGTGCCGCGTTTAGTTCCTTTACATTGGGAAAAGATCATCTGCGTATTTAACAAACTCGGATACCAAGTTAAGGGCCAAAAAGGTAGCCACATTAAGCTAGAGAAACCGGGCGTAGCGCGGCCCCTCATCGTCCCCAAGTACACCCAAGTAGGAGTCCCGATTATATCCGGACTGATTAAAACGGCGGGTATAAACCGGGAGGCGTTTTTCGATTTACTGGAACGCTGTTAGCTTGCGGAAAGTGACGTACTTCCGTTCCTTTTTTGGCGGGAGTCCGGTCCTGCTGGCGGCACGCGCTATTGTGCCACCTGGAATTCAAACACCGTGTTCGGAGTCACCTTGCTTCCGGGAAGCGGCAGTTGCCGAATGATGCTGCCCTGCAAAGCTCCGGGGACGGCAACCTGCGTGACCTTAACAGTTTGAAACCCCGCCTGCTCCAGGTCAGACCGAACGGCTCCAACCGGCTTCCCCTGAAAATTCGGGCACAGATACGCGACGGGCGTGGCACCGAGCGAAACC
The DNA here is from genome assembly GCA_035712365.1 of Terriglobia bacterium. Lineage (NCBI taxonomy): Bacteria > Pseudomonadati > Acidobacteriota > Terriglobia > Terriglobia bacterium. The sequence goes on along the minus strand of DASTAW010000054.1, from coordinate 69,016 downwards.
AGAAAATTAACCGCGGGGCTTTGCAGGCCGCTCGTAGCGGGAGGAGGGTCTTGCGCCACCACCTGGTTCAGTTCAACCTCCGGCCAGTAAAGCGCCGCAACATCGCCGATGGTCAGCCCGCGCTGGACGGCCGTAATCCGGGCCGCTCGAATGCTGCGTCCAATCAGGTCCGGAACGCTGACCTTCTGGGCCCCCAGACTGAGAAGGACGTGGACTTGCTGCTCGGTCTTGATGCTGGTCCCGGCGGCCGGCATCTGTGACACAACGGCTTCCGGAGCGATCTTGTCGCTATAAAGCCGGTCTTCAACATCAAGCCGGAGGCCAAGCTTGCGCACGGTGCTTCTGGCCTGGTCAATCGGCATGCCTACCAGGCTGGGCAGGGTTTCCTGACGGCCATGGACGGTGAGGCGAATGGTGATGATGGCGGAGACAACGAAAATCGTCATCAGCACGGCGGCCAGGAGAAGCAGCCGAAGCGCCACGCGCAGCTTGCCGTCAACTTTCACGCTCTCCATTATAGGGCCGATACCCGGAAAATGATCGGGAAACGGGACCCAGCCTTTCTGCGCCACTCAGTCGCGCGACTCCGCAGGGCCCGTCCTGGAGTTCCCGGAGGCGATGGTCTGTGGAGTGCCTGGCGCCGGCTCGACGTGCACCAGGACATCGGCCACCCAGTCCAGCTTCCTGCAGATGGCGAACCGGACCTCCGTCGCGATGTCATGCGACTTCCTCACCGTCATGTCGGGATCCACTTCCAGATGGAGGTCCACGTAGTACTGCAAGCCCACGCTGCGGGCAAAACATTTTTCAACTCCCACAGCGCCCGGAATGGTGAGGCTCGCTTCGCGAATGGCCGACATCATCTCGTCATCCGGCATTTCATCCGTCAGCCGGGAGGAAGTATCCTTGGCAACGCGCAAGCCCGTGAAAATAACGAACAGCCCCACCGCAAATCCGCCATAGCTGTCGGCCACAAGAAAACGTGCGGGATCGAGCAGCGTCAGCCCCAGCGCGGTGAGCGCCGTCACGGCCGAAAGAATGTCCACAAAATCGTTCCAGGCGTCGGCGGTCAGCGCTGCGCTGCGAATCTTCTTGCCATAATGAAACTTTACGCCGGACATCACCGCCTTCGCAACCATCGAGAGCACGAGCGCCCAGACTCCGTAAAACGCGGGCACTTCGTGAACGCGGTCCACGCCCTGCAAAGACCGGTAACAGATGCCAATGCCGGCAACAAACAGAATAAAACCCACCACCAGCCCGGTGAGCGTCTCGTAGCGCCCGTGGCCGTAAGGGTGTTCTTCATCGGCTGGCCGGGAAGCGATTGCGAAACCGAAGAAAATGGCGGTGGCTGCCACCACGTCACCCGCCGACTCGAAGCCGTCCGCCAGCACCGAAGCAGAGCGCCCGAGTATGCCAACGGTAATCTTCAATGCCGCCAGGATGCCGCTGACAGCGATGCTGGCCAGCGCCACTCGCTTGCCAATCCTGAATTTGGTTGAACTTCTCACCAACCAGCCTCGTGGGGTTCAGAGCGCCAGAAGGGATTCCCGGGCGGGCATTTTCCAGGCTGCCTGGCCCCGTGCGGCACTCTGCTTCGCATCTTAGCGCACTGCCGAGGCCCTGCGCCACACGCCATAGCCCAATATTCACAACACAGAGGCGGATTGCAAGGCAAGTGTTACTTCCGAAGCGGCTTCTTAACAGCTTCGTTCCAATCCTCATCGCATTGCGCGCTCGCACACTGCAAAACGGCCGACCGCGCATTTGCGCCAAAATTATCACAGGCTTGGGATCACCGCCAATCCCAAGCAAGCGCGGCGGGGACCAATTAGACAGGGCGTCAGTTGATTGAATGAACGGTGGCGGGCAGGAAAAGAACGAAGGCGCAGGAAGAATCCACTTGGCTGCAGGTGAGTACCCCGCGCCGCAGGAGTTTGATGGGCGCGTCATCCGGGACCGGCTCAATGAATTTGATTGCTTCGATTGCCGCGTCAGCCGCGCGCAACCAATCGTTGCCGCTGATGAACTTTACGCCTTCGGCCTTGCCTCCCGGCGCAATCAAGACAAAAAACTCCGCCGTACCGGGTTTCATTCCTGCCTTGCTGATCGAATACGTGCGCATGGCGGAAAGATCATCGCGCGCCTTCTTCACGGCGGCATCCGAACGGGTAGTGCTGCCGATGAGCCGCATCAAACCCTGATGCGCCTCCGGAACGCGCGACGGAGGTCCAACTGTCGTGGTCTGGCCTTTGGACGCCAAGGGTAGCGGCCCGGGCGAAAGCGCGACTGCCCAGGCGTAGTCCTTAACAGCGTCCTGCCTCTGGCCGAGCTTTTCGTCAATCTGGCCGAGATGGCCGGCAACCACCGAATCCTGGCCAAGGCGCCAGCTCGCCTCAACGAACCGGCGAGCCTTTTGCGGTTCCCCTTCCCGAAAGTAAACCCATCCGAGGCTGTCCCAGAACAAAGCCAGGCTCGCGGTGGGGCCAAGGTCCACATTTTGCAGCCCATCAAGCGTTACTTTTCCAGCCGCATTTTCCGCAGCGCCAACGGCCATTTTTACAAAGGTCTCCGCTTCGGACAATTTAATGTCATGCTCAGCCATGTAATAACCAACATCGTTCCAGACAGGGGGCGATGGATTCAATTCCGCGGCCTTTTCGAACGCGGCGGCGGCTTCCTCGTTTTTCCCCGCTCCTGCATAGGAATTGGCTAGACCCATTTCGTAACCCCAGAACTTAGGGTCGAGAGCGATCGCGCGCTCGTATGCACGCGAAGCGTCAGGCCACTTTTTCATGACGTTCAACGCCACTCCCAGGCTGGCATAGGCCCGCGGGTCGTTAGGACGCGCCTCGGTTTGCTTTTGAAGCGTTGTGGCAGCGTCATCGAATCGCCCCAGTTTCATGTAGAGAACGCCGAGATCACCGTAAGCGTATTGATTGCCTGGACTCACTTCGATCTGTTTCTGATAGTCCCGAATCGCATCATCCGTGTCACCAAGCGCGGCGTATGCACGACCGAGATTGTTATAGGCGTACTGGTCTTCGGGATTCAGGTCGATTTGCTTCTTATAGGCGCGGATTGCGTCCTCCGTATTACCAAGCGCAGCGTAAGCACGACCGAGGTTGTTCCATGCCCACATCTGTTTGGGGTCCTTCACTGTCGCCTTCAGCAAGAGGTCGCGAGCTAAGGATAAGTCCTTGTCTTGATCGAGGAGCTTCGCGGCGGCTGAGTTCAGCTCGTCAGCAGACATCGCATCGGCTCTCTCACGCAGGTCCGCGTCATTACCGTTGGCTGCAGAGGTGGCTGAATCCCCTGTCAAAGTGATTTGGTCTTGAATGTCGCCGCTCACGGCCTTCTGGAATTTGCGATAAGCATCGAGTTGAGCAACGGAGATTTCATCTGCCTTGGTGATCAGCCGTCTCTCCGCGGTCAACACGCCATCCTTGAATGAGTATGTCGAGTGGTACTCGGCGAAGGGCGTGATGAGGTCCAGCGGCTTCGGCAGCGTGGCCGTCCACCCCTCGGGCAGCTTCATGGTGGCGTGATATTGCGCGTTCAGCGGCTCGCCCAGCACTAAGGGCTGCGGCGTCTCGTCATCAGAGTGAGGCAAGGCCGGCACCCCGCCGAACGGAATCGGGGGCGTGATGTAATGCGGCGATTGCGGAGACCAGTTTGAATAATCCTTGCGAACGTAATCGTAGGAAAGCGCAAACGGGTGGCTGGTGTCTTCCGGAGGCGAAACCTGCACGTTACTGACAGTTCCTCCGAAGCCGATCTGTTCGGAAATGCCTTGTGTGGCCTTCTGCCAGTTGGCTTGTGCGATATTGTTGAAAACCAGGCGCATGAGGATCGCCCTGTCGCCGTCGGTAATGTCTTTCATCTTGCCGCTAAAAGTTCCATTGTTCGTGAGCTCGCCGGCCACTTCAAACGTAACGCGATCCGGGACAGTCGGCTCGGCGGGCGTCATCGCCAGATATGCCGGCTGCTTTTCGGGAATAATCAGAGCGTGTTTGTTGCGAAGGTTGAAAACCAGAAGTCCCATGGGTGCGAGTTCGGTGGTCGTGTCCATCCAATCCAGCCTTTGGCCTTCCGGAGCAACCGTGATGACGTGGTCGAATTGGCCGGGCGAGGGCACGTCCGTATCAATTTTACGGGTTGAATTGATTAAAGCTGGGACCACCTTGATTCCCGCAGCTTCAAGGAGCGAAGCGAGGAGGGTGTGCTTATCCTTGCAGTCGCCATATCCATTTCCAAGGACCTGTTCGGCAGTGTGCGGCTGGTAGCGGCCAATGCCGAATGAGATACCGATATATCGGAACTGCTTTGCCACATATGCATAGATCGCCTGTAGCTTTTGATCTTCAGCGGTCATTCCCTTGGTCAGTTCAGCGGCCTTGTCACGAATGGCTGCCGTGGGCGCCATTTGCGGATTCTCGATCGATGCCCACCATTGCCCAACCTGCGCCCAGCTATCGAAGGAGCTTAGAAGAACGTCCGGCGGCGGATACTGCCCTGCCGGATGTTCAGGCAGCGTCACATCCTCCAGATTACTGCTTTTCCAAAGATAAACCTTGCGATCGCCCTGCTCTGTGACCACAGGTTGGATGCTGGCGCTTTTCACCTCGAGGGCGCGGTCTTTGGGAACATTCACCTCGAGCTCTTCGTCCAGGATGATGGAGTTTTTCGTAAAGTCGTATGAAAGCCAGAATTGACCAGGGATAAGCGGCGAAAAAGTCTGAAAGCGGGCTTCGTATTCCACTTCGCTTCCCGGCGTGAGGGCCTTAACGGCCACATGCTTTTGCCTGAAGTCACTATATTCCGGTGCGGCGATAGTGACTTGGGGCGTAACGTCTTCGATGCTCGATGCCGGGGTAACGACCAGTGTGCCGTCGGGCTGGCGGACGCGCACGTAGTCAATCTCAAGATGCGCGGTAGCGCTGGGATAGCTAAAGACCAGCACGCCATACTGCCGCACCCCGGCTTCCGATTGCACCTTGATGCTGGCGACAACATCCTGGGTGTCAGTGCCATCGTTCTGGAAAGTATAGGTCGAGCGATAGCTTTCAATTACGGCGGCTTCATTGGAAAAATCTTGTTTGGTTTTCGCCGCCGGGGTCTGCGCCGGGGAGCAGACTGCGCAGGAGAGGAGAGCAAGCGTTAACCTGAGAGGCACTCGAGCCGTGACCATGTTCTGGAGCTACTAAATACAGCATCTGTAATTTGAAGTCAAGGCAGGGGCGGTAAATATCTCCCGGCAGCGACGGCGGGTGGCGCAGATACTCGCCTTTTAGTATCTGCGATTCCGCGCAGCGGGACGTTTTCAGTTAGCATCATGGCAGTCAATCCATGGCAATAATCGATTCGGCCGGTGGTCAAAAACTGAAGACCGTTTTCGCCGTAGTGTCGAAGCGGTTGTTTCACTGGCCCATACTAACCCCACTCAGCTTCGCCGAACGCAGACAGTAAACATCAATGTCTGTGCCATTCGCCAGGGGCTGTCACTGCGAGAACCCGAAAGCTTCCGAGAATCTTTTTTTCCACCTGCTGCGTCTCTTCTGTAGGCGACTTGCTGCCTGACGCATACGGCCCGTCGAATTTGATGTTAAGAATCAACCCATTCAGGTCGTAGAGATAATCATCCGGGTAGGTCACCCCGCCGCCCCCAGCACCATAAAAATAAAACGTGTGGGTGCCAATTTGAATCTGCCGAGGTTCCACCCACCCTGTGTGGGCGTATCCCGTTTCCAGTCTCGCCAAACTGAAATGTCTTCTGTCGAGAATTAGAGCGATATTTCCCTGGCTTTGTCCAGTGCCTCTGCTCAAGTAAAGTAATTTTTGGCACCCCATCTCCGCAAACCATCTGGCAAATTCGCACGGCAGCTCTGTCACTCGATAGCTGGCAGGGTATGACAATTCGAAGCCCAGGTTGTAATCAACGTAACGCTTTATCGCCGCGGACTGCCCGGCAGCACATGTTGCAATCGTTGCCATTATGATTGTAAAGATTACTTTTCTCATGCCTGCGTAATTAACCCCTTTCTACCAGTCGATTGCCATCATCATACAACGATAGTTTTGCAATCAACTCAAGTTATCATTTGGCTCCGGTTCCTGTGCGTGTGGTAAAATGGCCCCTTTCTCCATCCAGAAAGGCGCTAAGTCTATGCCTGCTGCTCCTGCCTAAAATTGACAATTATTGACAACCGCACTAAGCTATTTCTCGGAAGGTCAATTTGCCATGAATGCCAACCTGGGCCCCGTCTTCGAACAGTTCGTAGCTGAGCTGGTCGATTCCGGCCTCTACCAGTCGCAGAGCGAAGTGATCCGTGAGGGCCTTCGCCTGCTGAAAGAGCGCGAGGAGCTGAAAAAGCTGCGCCTTGAGGAGTTGCGCAGGGAGATTGCTCGTGGGAGCGCCGAGGCCGACCGCGGCGAGCTTGTTGACGGTCCTGAAGCTTTTCGCAAGATCCGCCGGCGGCGACCCGCCCGGCGCGCTTCGTGACGCGTTTCGTCCTCACGCCGCTTGCCCGCCGGGACCCGGAAGAGATTTGGGATTACCTGGCCCTCGACAACCGTGAGGCCGCCGAAAGGGTGCTCGACAGGATCGAAGCAGCCATCCGAGAACTGGTCAGAACGCCGGGCATGGGCCACCTTCGCGAAGACCTAGCTGACCGCCGGCACCGTTTTTTCCTGGTCTATTCCTACCTCGTCATTTATCGGCCCGAAACGCGGCCACTTGAAGTTATTCGCGTGCTCCACGCCTCCCGGGATATCCGCGCTCTGTTGGGATTCGAGGAGACGTCACGACCTTCACGCTGAATATGCAGCCCGTCCGCCACCTGTGATAAGATAGCCGTTTTCTTCATCACCGAGGGGGCGGGCTGTATGGCTGAGATTTATCCTTTTCGGGCGCTTCATTACAATTCAGCAATCGATTTGCAGAAGGTTGTGACGCAGCCGTATGACAAGGTATCGCCCGAAATGCGCGCCCGCTATTACGCGACGAGCCCGTACAACTTTGTCCGGCTGATTCTGCGGCAGCCGACTCCGGGCAGCAGCCAGAGCGTTTACAGCGAGGCGGCCGCGGAGTTGCAGAACTGGATCGAGGAACGCACGCTGGTTTCAGAGGGCGAGCCGGCTATTTATCCTTACTTTCAGGAATTCGCCGTGCCCGGCGAGTCTGGCGAGACCTCCCGGCGAAAACAGCGGCGGGGATTTGTGGCGTTGCTGCGCCTGGAAGAATATTCCGCCGGCGTGGTCCATCGGCATGAAGAGACGCTCTCCGGTCCCAAGGCGGACCGCATGGAATTGCTGAAAGCCACGCGGTGCAATTTCGGGCAGATCTTCATGCTCTATAGCGATCCTAAAGGCGAGATCGATCATCTGCTGCGCGAAGAGACGCAGGCGGCGCCCTGGCAGGAACTGACGGATGAATACTCGAGCTTGCATTCCATGTGGCGCGTGTCGGACCCGCGCGTGCTGGAGCAGGTGATTGACGCGATGAGGTCCAAAAAGCTGGTAATCGCCGACGGCCACCATCGCTATGAAACATCCCTGGCCTACGCGCGCGAGCGCCGCCGGAACGCGCCGGAAGACGATCGCGCGAACTACATCATGGCCACGTTTGTGCCGCTCGAAAGCGACGGCCTGCTGGTCCTTCCCACGCATCGCGTGGTGCACAGCCTGCCGGGGTTTGACTGGGAAAAACTCTGCCGGGAGGCCGCGCCGTTCTTCCAGGTTGAAAAACTTGCTACGAGCGGAGAGACGGCGCAGGACGCGCAGACGATCCGCCAGGCGCTCGAAAAGTCCGGGCGCGAACAGCCCACCATCGCGGCCTATGCAGGGGCGAAGCGCGCGGCGTTGTTCAAACTCAAAAAAGACGCCGGTCTCGCCGCAGCGCTCGGCGAATTCCCTGAAACCCTCCGCCGGCTGGACGTGGTTCTCCTGCACGGGCTGGTGCTGGAAAAGGTGATGCGGATCGATCGCCAGGCTGTGCGCGAACAGAAATATCTGCGCTACGTCCGCGAAATGGAGCAGGCTGTCGAAGAGGTGAATGCAGGCCAGGCGCAGGCGGCCTTCCTGATGAACCCGACGCCCATCCAGGCCGTCTGCGAGAACGCCTACGCAGGTCTGCCGCTGCCGCAGAAATCCACGGACTTCTACCCCAAGCTGCTGTCCGGCTTGGCGGTCTATTGGATGGACAATCCCGCAGGCCTGTAGCGCCTTCGCAAAATTTAGCGGAAACCCTTCAGCGCGTCCGGCACATTATCATGCACGCTGAAAACCGTCAGAAGCTTGGTGACGTTGAGTAATTCGCCAAAGTTTTTTGTGACGCCAGCCAGGCGGACCTCGCCACCCTCATGGCGGGCGGAGGTATACGCGGCAACCAGAGTGCCGAGTCCTGCGCTGTCAATGTAGCTGACGTCGGCAAGGTCAAGCACCAGGCGCTTTTTTCCTTGCGCCAGGAGTTGCTTAATCGTGCTCCGCAACTGGCCGCTTTCGTCGCCCAGAGTCACGCGACCCGCCAACGACAGCACGGTCACTCCATCCGTATCCTTTTCTACAATGTGCAGTGCCATTTCACCCCTCCTGAGTTTCTCGGCACGGGCCCCGGCCGCTGCAAAACATCTGGCCCGCTACTCGAGTAGCGTGTTGCATGCTTGGGAAAATCTTATTCGAACTCCGAACAGGACATGAAATAACCGCAACGCGAACAGACCATCTTACAATGGTTCGATTCCAGGCGGGTCCCGCACACCGGGCAAAACTGGTTGGGAAACTCCCGCGAGGCCGCCTGCTCGTCGTTCTTGAATTCGATGCCGTCCACAACAAACCTGCAATCTGCGACTGCGCTGACCGGAATTCCGTTAAACTGAACTCGGATGTGTTAAGAATAACGCGAGAATGCCAGGACCGCAAATGTCGTTTCGGTCTGGTTGTTCAAGGCGTGCCGGACTGAACAAGCAGCCGGAAACGAAAAAGCCGATAATCTAACTTGCCCGTTTTCTATCGCTACCGCCAAACATGGGCCTTGCGCCAGCCGGGAGCAGGCCGCCCGGGCGGGCAAAAACGCGAACGTCACGGCCAGTGCTTCTCAAGGTATGCCGTGATTTTGCCAAGCGCCGGCTCAAGAATGTGTTCGGGCGGCAGAAATACGATGCGGACGTGCCGCGTCCCTGGGGCCTGGCCAAACCCTCCACCGTTCACCACCAGCACGTGCTGCTCCGCCAGCAAGCCCCGCACGAAGTCATCGTCGCTCTCTGGAATGTCCAGACGCGGAAAAGCATAAAAAGCCCCGCGCGGGCTGACGCAACTGACTCTGCGAGTGTTCTGGCTCCAGTCCATCACCAGATCGCGCCGCCTGCGTAGCTTGTTCACGGTTTCCTGCAGGTGGTCCTGCGGCCCATGGAGCGCCGCCGGAATTGCGTATTGCAGCGGATGATTTGCAGACAGACGCGCCCGAAGCAGCTTGTGGATGCCTTCAACGTAGGGAGCGACCACTCCGGCATCGCCGCTCACGATGCCCCAGGCCACCCGCCAGCCCGGGGCCAGGTATTCTTTGGAAAGTCCGCCGAAGGTGACCACAGGAACGTCGGGCGCCAGACTCGCAATCGAGACGTGAGGCTCGCCGTCCAGCATAAGCCGCGCATAAATTTCGTCGGAAAAGATCACCAGGTTGTGCCGCCGCGCCACTTCTACTATCTTTTCAAGCGTGGCCTGCGAATAGACCGCGCCCGTCGGGTTGTTCGGATTGATCACTACCAGCCCACGGGTATTTCTGGTGACCTGGCTCTCCAGATGATCGACATCCGGTTGCCAGCCATTGCTCTCATCCAGGTTATAAGAACTGGGAAGCGCGTTCAGTTTTGCGAGCACGGCATCATAGAGCGGGTAGTCCGGCAGGGGCGTCAGAACACTCTCGTGCGGCTCCAGCAGCGCCGTCAGAACAAGGTCCACGGCTTCACTGACGCCCTCGGTAACAAAAACAGTCTGGATGTTCCGGATGCCTTTCGCTTCCGCCTCTGCCCGGATCGCTTCAAGCGCCGGCTTTACGCCCACGGACGGAGCATAACCGTTGCAGCCGTCCCGCATGGCCTTGGCAGCCGCCTCGATCAAGTGAGCGGGGGTCTGGAAATCAAAGATCACCGGATCACCGATGTTGAGGGGCAGGATCTGTTTGCCCTGGCGAGCCAAATCCTCCGCCAGCACGGCAAGGTCGCGGATGGCATAGCGAACATGCTCAAGCCTTGCGGCAGCGAGTATTTCGCGGGTCTGTGGAAGCGTGCGCGGCATAGCTTTCGTTCCTAGAGGATTCTGACAGAAAAGCCTCTGCGCGGTCAATAAAACCAGAGCGTCCCCGCACCGGCCGAAAGCATCCGGGGCGTACCGCCAAGAAACTTGTGTTGAAGATGAATAACTGGAATTATATAGTCTTATCCTATGAAAAAATCGCTCATTATTCGGCCGATTCTTCTGTATGTCATTCTGGCCGCGTGCCTTACTGCCCTTCCGGGCCACGTGGCCCCTGCCGCCCAAACGAAGACACCGGCCAATGTACAAAAGATTCTGCAGTACATTTCCAGCGGCTGGGACACGCTGACCCGCTCGATGACTAAGTGCGGAACCTACACCGATCCCAAAACGAACGCCAAGTCCGTCCTTTACCTTCCTGTGGATTTTCCGGAGCCCGCAGGTCTGAGAACTGCTGCAGTTGGATGTCAGGTGCAAGTCAACCGATTGCCGGCAGTCATCAAAAAACTGGGGGCTGTTGACCTCAGTGCCATCAAATCCCCGGGTTTGCTCTACCTCCCCAAGCCTTATGTCGTCCCGGGAGGCATGTTCAATGAGATGTACGGATGGGACAGCTACTTTATCATTCGTGGTCTGGTCGAGGACGGCAGGACCAACCTGGCCCGGGATATTATCGACAACTTCTTTTTTGAAATCGATCACTATGGCGGAATTCTCAATGCCAACCGGACGTATTACCTGACTCGCTCCCAGCCGCCATTTCTAACATCCATGATCCGGACAGTCTACGGAGCTGAGAAAGCCAAGGATCAATCGGACCCGGCCTGGCTTCGCACAGCCTACGACCATGCCGTCAAGGACTACCGCTTCTGGACAGAACCTCCCCACCTGGCAGGAGACACCGGCCTTTCTCGATTCTACGATTTCGGCGAGGGTCCGGTCCCTGAGCTTGGTCCTGCCACAGACGCCTACTATAGAACCGTGGCACAGTATTTTATGCTTCACCCGCAGGGTAGCCAGCCTTACCTCCAACTGGTACCAAAAAACGGGAAAGGCTCTCAGGCAGCCGTCATGGGCCCGGAGTTTTCGCTCAACCTGGACTTCACGCTCAACGAGCCGGGCGCCAGGCAGCAGGACGAAACCCTGGACAAATTTGCTCTGACGCCCAGGTTTTACAAGGGCGATCGCAGCATGCGCGAATCGGGATTCGATGTGTCTTTCCGCTTTGGCCCGTTTGGGGCCGGCACCCCGGATTTTGCAGCCGTTGGGCTAAACTGTCTGCTTTACAAATCTGAACAGGACCTGGAGTGGATGAGCGCTGAGCTTGGTCTGAAAGAAGCTTCCATGGAATGGCGTCAACGGGCGGCAACCCGGCGCCAGAAAATCGATAAATATCTTTGGAGCTCTGAATACGGTCTTTATTACGATTACGATTTTACCAGCGGGACCCAATCCCGATATTCCTACGCCACCACGTTTTATCCTCTCTGGGTCGGTCTGGCTTCTCCCGAGCAGGCAAAAGCCGTTTTCAAGAATCTTGCAGCCTTTGACCGGCCGGGTGGAATCGTGATGAGCATGGTGAACACAGGCGCGCAGTGGGACGCGCCGTACGGCTGGGCGCCGATCCAACTGATCGCCATCGAGGGGCTGCGACGTTATGGCTATGCCGCTGAAGCCAACGGCATTTCACTCCAGTTCCTTTCCATGGTGCTTGACAACTTCCTGAAGGACGGAACGATCCGCGAAAAATACAACGTGGATACGAGGTCTTCCGAAACCAACATTCAGGTGGGATACAAGACGAACGTGGTGGGGTTTGGATGGACGAATGGCGCCTTCGTGGCCCTTTACAACGCCCTCCCCAAAGCCGCCCAGGAGCGATTGGCTCAAGAGTAATGATCCATCCTTTCTCAGGAACGCCGCGCCCGGCCGTCGGCTCCAATCGGCAAACATCTTTAAGGGCCGGCGACTGTATTCGTCAGCGTCCCCAAGCCCTCAACTGTAACGCTGACGGTATCTCCTGCCTTCAGGAACACCGGAGGCTTGCGAAAAACACCGACCCCGGGTGGCGTGCCGGTGGAAATCACATCGCCTACTTCCCACCTGGCAGACTGCGACAGGTAACTGATCAGATAAGGCACGCTGAAAATCAGGTTGGAAGTGTTCGAATCCTGCATGACCTCGCCATTTAGCGTGAGAGAAATCCGCAATTTGTGCGGGTCCTTGATTTCGTCCCGCGTAACGATCCAGGGGCCGCTTGGGGCAAAAGTGTCACAGCTTTTGCCGCGAAACCACTGGCCGTCAGAGAACTGCAGATCGCGCGCGCTGACGTCATGCAGGACCATATAGCCGGCAACGTGATCGTATGCGTCCCCTTCGGAAATGCGGCTCCCTCCCTTCCCAATGACCACGGCAAACTCCGCTTCGTAGTCCACCTGGGAAGAATTCGGCGGCAGTTGAATCGGGTCGCCCGGGCCGCAAATCGTATTACCGGACTTGAGAAAAAAGATTGGCGACTTCGGAGGCTCATGCCCCTGCTCGCGGGCATGGTCGGCATAGTTCAGCCCCACACAGGTGATCTTGCCCGGCTTCGGGATGGGAGCGAGCAGGCGTGCATCGGCGAGAGGAGTAAAAAGGCCTCGCGGCGCTTTGGCGGGATCAATCCCTTTTGCCAGTGCTGAGGTGACCACAGCAAGCGCTTTGCCCCAGGCCTGCCCCCGCCCGAGCAGTTCGATCATGTCTTTCGGAGCCGCGCCGGCGTCGAGGAGGCGGCGCGCCGCATTCTTGAAGTTCGCGCCTCCCGCCAGTGCTCGCGGCACCCGCTTTTTCTGCAACAGATGGATCGCCGGACCGACGCCGACGATCCAGTCTTTTACCACGACTCCCAGGGCAGGTTGCTTCCCCGATTCATAAGAGACCAGTTTCACAGTTCGTCCTTTCGTCAAAGCAAGAGTAAGAGCACTTCTCACACCGCAAGTCATTCTCCGGTCAGGAGAAAATGATAATAGCCTGAGCCTGCGCTGAACTCAATGGCGTGTTCCCGCAACGTGGCGCCGGTAATCCCGGGGTCGCCGGGAACGAACTTGCCGTTTTGCCACACCACGTGGTCGCCTTCGCGGACTATCACCTTCGTCATCTCCTCTTCTGGCGGAACCACGATTTTGGCGTCGCTATTGGCCGGAACAACCACCTCCATGGAAACGGCCCCAGCCTTTTTCTGCCAGGAGCAGGACACCTGGCCACGCGGGGTTTCCATCGAAGCGCTTGTCCAGTCGAGGTCCTCAACCATATTGGGTTTTATCACGATGTGCCGGTAGCCTTCGCCGTCAGGGCCAAGATTGATGCCCCCGAGGGCGCGATAAAACCACGCGCCAAGGCTTCCCATCATGATGTGGTTGTGGGAATTCATGGAAGGGCCGATCTTGGACTGCCACAGTTCCCACAAGGTGGTTGCTCCCTCCGCGATCATGTATCCCCAACTGGGATAGGTTGTCTGGGTGGCCAGTTCATACGCCAGGTCAGAGTGTCCATCGCGGGTCAGCACGGGAAGAAGATATTTGACCCCGATAAAGCCAGTGGTGACGTGTGTGTTATTTTCATAGACAATGTTGTTGTAGAGCTTGCCCATCACTCCGCCACGCTCTTTTTCCGGGACCAGATCCAGGAACAACGGCATGACCTGGGCGGTCTGGGCGCCGTTCGCATATTCGCCGGTGTCAGCTTTGAAGAACGCATTGTTGAACGCAGCCTTGATTTGATCGGCAAGCGCTGCATAGGCATCCGTGTCCCCGGTTTTGCCAAGGACCTTTGCAATGTCAGACAGAATGCGCGTGTCGTAATAAAAGTATGCATCCGAAACCAGCGCGCCGGGTGTAGGCTTGATGGCCACCCAGTCACCGTAGTAGCTGTACCGCAGAACATTGTCCTTGGCCCTGGTGCGCAGGAATTCCAGGTACTTCTTCAGTCCGTCGTAATTCTCCTCCAGGATGCGCCTGTCGCCATACTGCTGCCACATGTACCAGCACAGCAGCGGATAGGCCGTGCCCCAGGCCGGGTCCGCAGGATACCTGCCGTACTTGTGCGGCACGGTATCAGGAATTTCACCGTCCGGCATCTGCGCGTCGCGGATGTCGCGGACGAAGTTGGTGTAGAACGCCGCCATGTCAAAATTCATCATGGCTTCTTCCGCTGTAACCTGGGCGTCACCCATCCAGCCCTGGCGTTCATTACGCTGATCACAGTCAGTGGGAATACTGTAAAGATTGGAGAGCTGGCCCCAGCGGATGAGATGCTGGATATCGTTCAAGATCTGTTTTGACGCAACAAAGCTGCCGGTGGTCTCGACGGCGCTGTTGACCACCCGGCCGCGAATCGAATCCAGGCTCGGCGTGCCGGGGTAGCCCGTTACTTCCACGTAGCGGAACCCGTGGTAGGTAAAGCGCGGCTCATACTTTTCAAGCCCGCTTCCGCGCAGGACGTAAATGTCGCGGGCCTTGGCGCTGCGGATGTTCTGGCGATTGATCGTGCCATTCGGATAGATCAGTTCGCTGAACCGCAGCCTGACCTTTGCCCCGCGCGGCCCGCGAACAACCAGCCGCGCCCAGCCGGCAAAGTTCTGTCCAAAATCGTAAACGTAGACTCCCGGCTCAGGGTTCGTCATGGAGTGCGGCACGAGAGTATCCGTCACGCGGATTGGCGGCATCATCTCAGCCGAGATTTCTCCCGCCGTGCCCTGCTCCTCGTGTGCAGCCGCCCACGCCGAATCATCAAAGCCAGATCGGTCCCATCCAGCCTGCTCCTCCCGCGCATCGTAGACCTCTCCATCGTAAACGCTGTCGCTCACCACAGGTCCGGCGGCCGTTTTCCAGGAAGTGTCGCTTGAGACGCTGACCGTTTTCCCGTCCGCAAGCTCGATGTTCATCTGGAAGAGCAGGGCCGGCGCCTTGTAATAGGCAGGACCACCCGCCTGCTGGGTCGCCCAGCCACCGCCGAGCATCACGCCGATGGCGTTCGCGCCGTCTTTGAGGGCAGAAGTGACGTCATAGGTGGAATAAAGCACCCGCTTTGGATAGACGGTCCAGGCGGGGTCAAGCACTTTCTCGCCGATCTTCTTACCGTTGAGGTGCAGTTCATAGTAGCCAAGGGCTGTAACGTAGGCTCGCGCACGGACCACTTTGCCCGCCAGGCTGAATCCCTTGCGCAGCAGGCCACCCCCGCCAATCCACTGGCCTTTCCAGTCCTGCCGTTCCAGCAGCCCCATTCCAAACTTTGCGGGCGCGCTGTAGTCACTCTCGTTCCCCTGGCCGTCCCAGGTGCGGACTTTCCAGTAGTAGACGCGGTCGCTTACCAGCGGCTTACCGCTATACGCGATTTGGCTTGAGTCGCCGGACATGACTTTCCCGCTGTCCCACAGGTCGCCGCGGTTACCGGCCAACCCCGCGGTGCTTGAGGCAACAAGAATCTGGTATGCCGTTTGCATCACTCCGCGGCGTGAATTGTCCAGCACCCACTGAAACCGCGGCTGGCGCACGTCAATTCCCGCTGGATTCTTGAGGTATTCGCAGCGTAGATGCCCGGGCGCGACTGCACCATTCTCCGCGAAGCCCGGAGTGACGAAAATGAAACCGGAAATAAGGAGCACTATCGAGGTCAGGACAAACCGCGGGAACTTCGTGGATGCGCGCATCACGGCACCTCTACGTCTGAATTGCCAGGAAGGCTTGAGGAGTCCAGCCTAGCTGGAAAGCTTTTTCCATCGCTCGCGGAAAGGCACGGGGTCGGGCTCCGGGAAGTCGCGTCCCTTCGTCCAGTTTGAAAAGGGGTAGAATGGGAGCCGCGTAATCCACTTCGAACCCTGTCCGCCGGACGAGGGAAGCCAGCGAATTCCGAGCCGGACCGCAGCGCCACCCAGAGAGAACACCCAGGGGCGCTTCATCGCCCAGGCCCACAGACGCATGCCTTTTCGTTCTGAAACAACTTCCCCCGCATGGGGTGTCGCAGGAGTCCGTTCCTGGGCCTCGCCGCGCAGGTGAAGCAGCAGGTCCGGAATATTGATTTTGACTGGGCAGACTTCCCGGCACGCCCCACACAGCGAAGAAGCAAAAGGCAGTTCACGGGCCTGGTTGAGGCCGACAAACTGCGGTGTGATGAGAGCGCCGATGGGGCCGCTGTAAACCCATCCGTAGGCGTGCCCGCCGATTTTTCGATAAACCGGGCACGTGTTAAGGCAGGCGCCACAGCGGATACAGTAAAGGGCCTCGCGCATCTTCTCGTCGGCCAGCGCTCCGGTGCGGCCGTTGTCAATCAGGACAACGTGCATCTCATCCGGACCGTCTTCACCTGGGCGGCGCGGCCCGGTGAGTATGGAGGTGTAGGAAGTCAGCTTCTGGCCGGTGGCCGAACGCCCCAGCAGCCGCAAAAAGACGCCCAGGTCCGAAAACCGGGGAATGATCTTTTCAATGCCGACCAGCGCCACGTGGACCCGCGGAGCCGTGGTACAGAGGCGGATGTTGCCCTCGTTTTCAATCGTAACGACGCTGCCCGTCTCCGCCACGGCAAAATTGGCGCCGCTCATGCCCACTTCGGCCCGGGCGAATATTTCCCGCAAGGTTTTCCGCGCGATGGCGGTAAGTTGCTCCGGGTCTTCGGTCCGCGTGGAGTGGAGCTTTTCAACAAAAAGGTCCGAGACGTCGTGGCGGGTTTTATGGATGGCAGGGGCGACGATGTGCGCAGGTCTCTCGCCGGAAAGCTGCACTATCATTTCGCCCAGGTCAGTTTCAATGGCGTCGATGCCGGCAGCCTCGAGGGCATGGTTCAGTTCAATCTCTTCGCCCACCATGCTCTTGCCTTTGACAACTTCATTGGCGCCAGCGTTCCGGACAATCTCCTTGACGATGGCGCAGGCATCTTCCGCGGTGCGCGCCCAGTGGACCTTGCCTCCCTCTCGTTCCACGCTGTCGGCAAACTGCGCGAGGTAATAGTCCAGGTGGTTCATCACCTCTCGCTTCAACTCGCGGGCGCGTTCGCGCAGCGGCTCAAAGCCCGGCACCTGGCCAATCGCACCCATGCGATGCGAGTAAAGCCGAAGCGTAGAGGAACGGTAAGCCTCCTGAAGATGGGCGTCACCCATCGCCTTCTGTGCCCGTTCGTGGATGGCCGAGCTGTGAACTCCCGTTTCGCTCATTCGTGTTTTTCCAGTAACTCCGCCAGGTGCAGTGTTTGGACCGGCAGTTTCTCCCGATGGATGTACCCCGCAAGATGCATCAGGCAGCCGGCATCGTTCGCCACCAGAAATTCCGCGCCGGCATCGGCAGCCGCGCGAAGCTTGTCCCGCGCCATTGCTACAGACACATCGGGAAACTTTACGGCGAAGGTGCCGCCAAAGCCACAGCAAACCTTGTTGTCCTGCAGTTCAACGAGTTCCAATCGTTTAACTGCCTTGATCAGCTTGCGTGGTTCTGTCTCAATCCCCAGCTCGCGCAGCAGGTGGCAGGAATCATGGTAGGCGACCCGATGCGGGAAACTGGCGCCCAGGTCTTCCGTCTTCATCACTTTCACCAGAAATTCCGAGAACTCGTAAAAGCGTTGCCGCAGCCTTTCGACCTTCTGCAGCAGTTCGGGTTTTTCGGCAAACAGTTCCGGATAAAACACCCGGAACATCGTGGAGCACGACCCTGACGGCGCCACAATGTAATCGGCGTCGTCAAAAAGGTCGAGATTGCGGGCGGCAACCTCGCGCGCTTCCTCGCGGTAGCCCGTGTTGAAGGCTGGTTGCCCGCAGCAGGTCTGCTGAGGGTTGAAAGTGACTGTGGCCCCAACTCGCCGCAAAATTCTTACAACGGACTCGCCAACCTGCGGATAGAACTGGTCACCCAGACAGGTGATAAAAAGTGCAACCTTGGGGGAATTATTTGCCATCCGGAACCATCATCCTGCGCCTATTGCGCAGAATAGCCTCCATCCACCATCAGGTGACTGCCGGTGATGTAACTTGCCTCGTCTGAGGCCAGGAACAGAATGGCGGCAGCCACTTCGCGAGGCTTGCCGGCCCTGCCCACAAACGTCTTGGCGCCTTCCTGGGCGTCAAATTCTTCAAGCGTCATGCCCACCTTTTCCATGTGCCGGTAGGATGCCGCTGTAATGATCGAGCCCGGACAGACGGCGTTGACGCGAATCTTATACGGACCCAGATCCATGGCCATGTTGCGGCATAGCTGCACCACGGCGGCTTTTGTGGCGCTGTAAGCGAAGAAATCGGGCTGGGCCAGAAAGCTGGAGATCGAGCCGAGAATGACGATGGCGCCACCCTTCTTCTTCATATGCTCAACGGCATACTTTGTGACCAGCGCTGTCCCGATGACGTTGACGCCGAGTGAATGCTGCCAGTCTTCGACGGAGGCTTCGAAACCCTTCAGAACAAACGTCGCGGCGTTGTTCACCAGGATGTCGATCCCGCCATACACCTTTACGGCTTCGTCTGAAATCTTCTTCGCATCCGGTTCCTGGGAAATATCGGCCTGGACGAAGTGGCCGGTATCTCCGTTTTCGCGAATGGCGCTGACCGTTTCATTGCCGCCTTTGGGATCAACGTCGGCGACGAGGACCTTTGCACCTTCTTCCGCGAGAAGTTCCGCCGTCGCGCGGCCGATGCCGGAGCCGCCGCCCGTTACGATGGCGACCTTGTCTTTGGCTCTCATGATTACTCCATTCTATCGCGCGCCTCTCCCTGCTGAAAACGTTCCAAAGCCCGGCGCCGCAACGTGCCCGCGCGCACTGAACGGGCGACTGACTCAGCGAATTGACCAGAAGTGCTCAACCGTACGAGAATTTTGTATTGAAGTCAAGCAGCCAGCATGGGGTAGAACCATCGGCCCTTGACAATTTGGCGCAGGAACAAACATCCTTAAGATAGTTTGAGTGCGGGGTGCCATGGGTCGACAGGCGTTTTTTCTGGTCTTTGTTTTCTTCTTCTTCGCCAGCCAGATTTTCTGGATCATCGTGATCGGCAAGCTCGGTGCAAAACTCATCCCTGGCAAGACCCTGCGGCGCTGGATTGGCGCAATCGGGCTGGGCGTGTATGTCTTTCTGCTGGCCTACAACTTCCTATCGGCTCGCTCCGTGGCCGCCACCAGCCTCACCCTGAAAATCGCGCTTCTGCAGGCCCCGGTACAATGGTGGGCTTTCGGATCGGTGGCTGGATTCATCCTGGCCTTGCCCTTCGTGCTGACGAACTTCCTCTGGGACCGCGCTCAGGGGCTCAGGCCAAAGTCCAATTTCGAGACAGGTCCCGACCCTTCATTCTCACTGGCACGGCGAAAGTTTCTTTCCAACACCGCGATTGCAGCCGGAGCGTTGCCTCTGGCGGGCGCAGGTTATGGATTTCTATTCGGCCGCGTCAAGTTTGAGAAATCATTTGTTCGCTTAAAGCTCTCCCGGCTTCCGAGAGAATTCCACGGTTTCCGCATCGCACAGCTTTCGGACATACACATTGGGCCTTTCATGCCGTCCTCGGACATTCGCCGTGTGGTTGATATGACCAACGCGCTGAAACCTGACCTGATCGTGCTGACCGGCGATTACGTTACCTGGGACCCGGACACGCAGGGAGCCGCCGTCGATTCACTGACCGGCCTAAAGGCGCCTCTGGGCATTTATGGTTGCCTTGGCAATCACGAGATCATGACGCACACGGAAGCGTCAATCACCAGGCTCTTTGCCGAGCACCACGTCAGGATCCTGCGTTATGAGAGCGCGCCCATTGAGGTCGGTAAGGAAAGCCTGAACCTGATCGGCGTGGATTATGAAAACCGCCGGCGCAGAGGATATCTTGGCGAACATCACGTGCGGCGCTACCTGGAGGGTGTGGACCGGCTCATGCAACCCGGTCAGGTCAACATCCTGCTGAGCCACAATCCCAACACTTTTGATCGGGCCGCTGAACTGGGAATTGACCTGAGCCTGTCAGGCCACACCCACGGCGGCCAGATTTCTCTTGATTTCCTCAGTCCTGACCTTTCGATCGCGCGCCTGATGACACCCTACGTCAAAGGCCATTTCCAGAAGCCCGGCGGCCAACTCTACGTCAACCGCGGCATCGGGACGATCGCCGTGCCCATCCGTTTCGATGCCCCACCGGAAATCACATTGTTTGAGCTTGAGCGGGCGTGAGCCGTCCGCCGATGCGTAGACCAGCGGTCCCGGCGACTCGTGTTTCTCATCCCCTGCTCATCCAGATTCCTCAACTGCGGGCTTGGCTGGCGCCAGGAAGTCTTTGCCCTTCTGCTCGCGTCCAAAGGCGATGACGATTCCGCCGATCACAATGACGGCTATTTCAAATCCAGCCATGGCCCAGGCATAGCCGACATGATCGCGCAGGGCGTATTCGATCGTATTGGTCGGTGCGGCGATCAGGATCCCCATGTGGTACGACAGTCCCGGAAGGAGACCCCTGACCGAATCGGGAGACAACTCGTTAAGATGTGCTGGGATGATCCCCCAGGCGCCCTGCACCCCCATCTGCATCAGGAAGGCTCCGGCCGCCAAAACCCCTATCGAGCCGCCGAACGCCCAGAACGGCACCACGACGAGCGCCAGGCCGAAAGCTCCCAGCATGCTGCGCCTGCGGCCGACGCGCTCGGAAAGGTAACCAAAAAGGATGGAACCGACGATGGCCCCAATATTGTAGAGAACGGCCAGGTCAGAGACAGTGCTCGCTTTGATGTTATGGGCGGTTTTGAGGAAATCAGGATAGAGGTCCTGCGTGCCGTGCGAAAGGAACATCATCATGGTCATCATCAGCACGAGGTAAAGAAAGCTTTTCCAGTGCCGGCCCACGGTCCGAAAAATCGCCCGGACGTCTGGCTCGCGATGCGTAAGCCAGGCCTTGGATTCCGGAACGCCAGCCCGGATGTAAAGGGCCAGCAGCGCGGGCGCTGCTCCCAGAAAAAACATGGCCCGCCAACCCCAAATCGGTAAAACGAACCGCGCTGCTACCGCCGCCAGCAGATATCCAACCGGATAGCCGCTTTGAAGAACCCCGGAGAGAATTCCGCGCCAGCGCCTCGGAACGCTTTCCATAGCCAGCGAGGCGCCGATGCCCCATTCCCCACCCATGCCAAGTCCGTAGAGGGCCCGCAGGAGAATAAACACGGTGAAGGAAGGGGCGAAACCGCATAGCACTTCCACCACTGAATAAAAAAGAACATTCGCCATCAGCGACAATCGGCGGCCATAGCGGTCCGCAAGTATGCCGAATATGAAGGCCCCGGCAGGCCGGGTGGCCAGCGTAACGGTAAGAGTCAGAATGATGTCCGCCTTGGACACACGGAAACTCTCCGCCAGCGTTCCGACCATAAACACCACGACAAAGAAGTCGAAGGCATCGAGCATCCAGCCCAGGAAGCACGCCAGGACGGTATGCCAGTGCGAGCCGCTGAAGAACATGCCTTGAGGTTTGCGACGATCTGTTAAAGACTGAGCCGACATTCGCGATGGTGGTTTCTCGAAACGAGAAGGTCCCGCAAAGCCCTTCCGAGCAGCAGCCTGGCGATTCTGCCACTCCAGGTTATAGCCGGATAAAGACCCGGGCGGTCAAAATACTAGGAATCTCTCGTGGCTGTCAAATACCGCCTCCAACTGCGGTTGGGAAGGGTACACCGTTGCCGCCTGCGCAGGTGAACTGTGTGGGTCGGAAGGGGAGCAGGAGATGACGACAGCCCCCCTCGCGGGAAACAGGCGATCGGCACACTGGCATGCCTTGGCGCCGCCTGCCCGTCAGGCCGTTCTTGCCCTCGGTCCACCCTCACTTAAACGTACCGCAAGGCCGGAGGAAAGCGTTCTGCCAGGTCCCGAAACTGACCCTGTTAGGGAACTTCAGGCCATCGGTAGGGCGTGCTATAATTCCAAGAGCAGGGCAAAGGAGCTGCAATAGGATGAAGCAAAGCCGACGTGCGGGATGGTTTATCTTCGCTACACTGTTCGTGTGCGCCATGCTCGGTGGGTTGTACGGCCCGCAAGTTGAAGCCACCACGGCTAACGACAACGACTCCTCCTTTCAGTCCAGCCTGCGGGAGTTTACGAGCGTCTACGACACAATCCAGGAAAATTACGCCAGCCCCGTGGACCCTAATGACGCCATTTACGGCCCGACAAACAGTAATTTTCTGGGAGCCATTCCCGGAATGTTGCGGACACTGGACCCCCACTCCAACTTTTTCGATCCGCGCGCCTTTGCCATGCTGCGCGAAGACCAGGAAGGAAGATATTTCGGGGTTGGCATGAGCATCCAGTCACGGCCGAGCAAGATGGGCAAGTTGGTAACTTATGTGGTTGCACCCATTCCCGGCTCGCCGGCGTTCAAAGCCGGACTCCGCCCCGGCGATGTTATCCAGGAAGTCAACGGAAAAACCGCCGCCGGTCTTGACGATTCGCTTTTGGGTCAGACCGACAAGGTGGCCAAGCTGCTGAAGGGTCCGCGAGGCACCGTCGTGCACGTCGCTGTCCAGCGCGAAGGGGCCGCCAAGCCCCTCGAGTTCACGATTACGCGGGGCGAGATTACGCAGCCCAGCGTGGATGATGTCTTCATGGTAAAACCTCGGGTGGGATACATCCACATTTCGCGCTTTAATGAAACCACCAATACAGAACTTTCTCAGGCGCTGAAAAAGCTGGACTCTGAACATATGGAAGGCCTGGTGCTTGACCTGCGCGGAAATCCGGGCGGGCTTCTGCAGGAGGCCGTCGAAGTTTCCGACCATTTCCTGAAGAAGGGGCAGTTGATCGTCTATCACTACGGACGGTCTTCGCCCAAAAAGATGTATTATGCAACCCATGGTGACCGGGGCAACCAGTATCCCATTGTTATCCTCATCAACCGGATGACGGCAAGCGCGGCTGAAATTGTGACGGGCGCCCTGCAGGACCATGATCGCGCTCTGGTAATGGGCGAGACCAGCTTCGGCAAAGGCCTCGTTCAGACGGTTTACCCGTTGAGCGACGAGACAGGCCTGGCGCTGACCACGGCCCGATACTACACGCCGAGCGGCCGCCTGATCCAGCGGGACTATGACGCCGTGTCGCTGTACGATTATTACTACCACCCCGGGACTACTCCAGAACCCCATACGGACATGAAGGTAACCGACGGCGGCCGAAAGGTTTACGGCGGCGGAGGAATCACCCCGGACGTCAAGGTGGAACCCGACAAGCTGAACGATGTTGAGCGCACGCTGGTGCAGAACGGGGCGTTCTTCAGCTTTGCTCAAAAATATCTGGGAGTTCACAAAACGATCCCGGAAAACTTCCAGGTGTCGGACGCAGACATGGCAGAATTTAAGAAGTTCCTGACGGACCAGCAGATTCCAGTCTCGGACGCCGATTTGCAGGCCAACATGGCTTTTATTAAGCTGCAGATCCGGGAGAAGCTGATTGAGGACATCTACGGCACGAACGTTGCCGACCGGATCAAGCTGGAAAACGATCCGCTGGTGGACAGCGCCGCCGCGCACCTGCCGCAGGCGCAACAGCTTCTGGAAAATGCCCAGAAGTACATGGCCGCCACCGAAAGCAAATAAGACATTACTCGGCTTCGCTCCTTCGGCCGAACGCCGGCAAATTTGTATCGTCTTTCGGCCGGAATAAATCTGTGCAGATCGGCTTTTCCTTCAGCCGGCATCCTTCGATTGCCTCAGGTATTTGAGGAGCGACCACCCCCCAGTAATCGGCAAAAGGACGATCTGCCGCAGAACCTCACTCCGGCCATTCCTGCGCCGCCGTTCCTGCTCCACCGCCGCCTTCCCCTGGAACATCAGCATTGTTGCGTACTTCGCGAAATCCAGGCCGCACTGGTCGCACTGCCCGCCATGGCCCTGGACCCGTTTGCACGACGGGCAGGTGAAATGCACAGGATGGTGACAGCGTGAACAGAACTGGTTCGTCTCCGGGTTTTCCTCGCCGCACTTCGCACATCGCATGAGGGGCCCTCCGTGGCTGACAGCGTCCCTATCGGCAAAAGGCAGCTCGAACTTGAGCTGCGACGGGCGTAGTCGCGGTGGTTGAACCAATTACTGGATGAAGGGCTGGTGGACGCGAAGGGATTCGAACCCTCGACCTCAGCGTTGCGAACGCCGCGCTCTCCCAACTGAGCTACGCGCCCATTTTGGCTGTAACCTGGCTAATATAGCACGCTCGATTCCAGCCTGACAATTTGGGAACACGCCCAATGCCGGCCAGCGTCCGAGTGGGCCGATCATGCTACAATTCAAGCAGGATGCCCATTCGCCTGATCGCAGTTGACCTTGATGGAACCCTGCTGAACAACAATTCCGAAATTTCGCCGGCCAATCGCCAGGCCCTGGCCGAGGCCTCGGAGCGCGGCATCCGGATTGTGATCATCACAGGACGCAGATACCACTCGGCCCGGCCGAAGCTCGAATCGCTTCCCTGCCCGGTCACTCTGGTCAGTTCCAACGGCGCCGTCGTCCGGTCGCTCGGTGGCGAGCTGCTTCACCACAATTTCCTGCCCCAGAGGATTGCCGTTCAGGTGCTCGAAGCCGCCCTCGACTTTCGGCCTTATGCCGTGGTAATTTTTGACCAGCCCAGCCGCGGGCAGGTGATGATGCAGCAGAACGCGTCCCCCGACGGTCCTCTTCGCTGGTATCAGCAAACGGCGCGCGAGTACCTGATGCAAGTGATGGACCTTTCCGCCGCGCTGCCCGAGGATCCCATACAGATCATGTTCGGCGGCGCACCGGCGTTTCTGGAACCTCTGGAGCATCTGCTTCGCGCCTCTGACGCCGGACGGCACGTCCATTTGACCTGGACCAAGTATTTCGAACGGGACATCTCCCTGCTGGATGTTATGAACCGGGGCTGCTCCAAGGCCAGCGGCCTCAAGTGGCTGCTGGAACAGATGGATTGCGAGGCAAGCGAAGTGATGGCCATCGGCGACAACTACAATGACCTCGAGATGCTTCAACTGGCCGGCTGCCCGGTGGTCATGGGCAATTGCTGCCCCGGCCTCGCAGACGATGGGTGGCACATCACGCAGTCCAACGACGAAGACGGCGTGGCCGCCGCGATTCACTCTCTTGCCCTGAATGGACGCCGCGGGATGTAGCGTTCCGCCCGCCTCCTTACTGAGGATTGCAAAATATGGTGACAAGCTCGTTTGTAGCGCCGCCGTCCCGGCGGCACTTTTCAGGGCCGGTCCCGCCTGGCGGGACCGGCGGTACGGAAGTCCGTCACTCGATTATACAATCCTCATTAAGTCGCGGATTCCAATACACTCATGGATAAAGTCGAAGGGCTCAATACGAGCGCCTCGATGCCGCGACGGATCACTCGTGGTTGATGATTTGGGTTCCCGCCGGTGGGGTCAGCTCGAACATGGCAGCCGTCAGCGTGGGATTCCGGTCAATGTGGCTGAAGCTGAATTTCATCTCGGTGCTGTTGGTGTAGACAATTTCGAGCCGTCGAATGTCCATCTGCGGATCAAATTCCATGACAACGTGTTTGTAACCCATCTTATCCGCATTCTTAGGATACCCGATGATCACTCGGTCTCCGGGTGGGTGCTGAAACTGGTTGTCGGCGTCTTCAAACCTGGAGAACACCTTCCTCAGGTCGAGCCGGGAAAGCAGCAGGCGAAACGGAACGCGAAAGTCCTCGCTCTGCTTAACCGACGAGCGGTTAAGCTGGCCCTCGGCGGGCAAGTAGAGCAGGACCTCCTTTTTATTGGAGAGAAAGACCTTCTTCTCCGGCTCGCGATAATCCCATCGCATGCGGCCGCCGCGCGCAAAAACCACCGTCCCGGATTCCACCCGGGCGGCGCCGCCCGTGTCATAGGTCTGAGTGAAGTCGGCCCGGATGGCCTCCACTTCACGATAGCTGGTCTGCACCTCGGTGATGAATTTATCGAGCGGCAGGCTGGCGTCCGAGACTTGGCCCGCCAGGCAACAAGGGAGTAATGTCATCGCTATAAAAGCCGCGCACACACCCGCCAGGAACTGGAACCCGCCCCGCAGGCTATGGTTCTGAATTTTCTGGTTCATAATTTCCATTTGCCCTTAAAACTTCGGCGGCGATTTTTGCCTCGGGATTGTTTGGGTCCGTTTCAAACCCTCGCGCATATTCCGCCAGCGCCACTTTCCGGTGACCCTCAAGGGATGCGATCCGCGCCAGTCCGAAATGAGCGCGGCTATCATACGGGTTGATCTCCGCTGCCGCCGCAAATGCTCGCGCGGCCCGCTTCAGATCCTCCTGCTGCAGATCAGCGTCGCCAAGGCCGTCATAGCCTTCAAAGTTCGGCGCCGCCCGCACCGATTGCAAAAACTGTCCCTCCGCTTCGGCGAGGCGCCCTTCTTTAAGATACAACTTCCCGAGCTCATTATGGCAATCTGGAACCAGGGGTGAAAGCGCGGCCGCGGCCCGTAGCTGCCGTTCTGCCCCCTCAAACCGGCCCAGGTCCATCATCATGCTGCCGAGATTGAGGTGCGGATCGGTATACTCCGGCTTGCGCAGCATCGCTTCGCGGAAATAATGCTCCGCCTGCCCGTACTGTTTTCTCTTGGCAGAAACCAGGCCAAGATTAGTGAGTGTGATCGGAGAGTCAGGATTCAGCTTCAGCGCGATGCTCCATTCCTTTTCTGCCTCGTCAATCCTCCCGTGATTCCACGCCACCACGCCCAGGTTTTCGCGGATGTTGGTGGCTCTGGGCGAGACCTTCAGCGTCTGGCTGTAAAGTGCCTCGTCACTGCGCCAGTCGCGGTTGCGAGCGACCACCCGAATCGCCATCAGCAGACCTATCGCGCAGGAGGTTGCCAGCAGGGCATATCTCCAGGCGCGGCGCCGCGCGGACAGCGACTTCCACAGCTTTACACCGGCCCATCCCGTCAGCCAGCAGAAACCCACCGACGGCAGGTAGAGATATCGTTCCGCGAAAACGTTCCCTGCCAGATAACGGATGTCGAGCACCGGAGCCAAAGTCAAAAAGAACCAGACAAATCCAAACGAGGCTGCCCGATTTCGCCGGAACAGCAGGACAAAAATCATCAGGCAGGCAGCGAGCGCTGCGATGCCTGCCAGCACCCCCGCATCGAACACTGAGGTTCTCTTATGGAAGACGTAGTAGGCGCAGAGTTGGACCGGCCACAGAATTTTTTCGAGATACTGTCCCACCAGCGCCAGCGCCGACAGAACGCTGGGGCGCCAGCCCAGGCGCGATAATTGGACCTGTGGCGCGAAGGCTCCCAGGTGCTCTACCCTGAACAGCACGTACGCCACATCCATCAGCCAGAACTCCCCATACCGGCGCGCCTTCTGCCAAAAGCTGGTTTGAGCGCGGTCATCGCGAAAGAAATGCTCATAGATCATGGCCAGCAGGGGAAAAACCAGGGCCTGTTCCTTGGAAAAAATCGTCAGCGCAAAACTCACTACTGCAGCCAGCTTCATCCACGGGGAAATCTCGCCGTTCGGGCGCGCCATACTGAGAAACAGCCAGAAAGTCAGCAGGAAGAAAAACGTGACTTCAAGGCTGGTGACCGCCGCCACCCAGGCAACGGCTTCAGTGTGGATGGGGTGAACAGCAAAGAGACAGGCGGCCACAAACGCAATCGCCCTGTCCTTAAACAGTCTGCTTGCCACCAAAAATACGAGCAGGACGACACCTGCGTGCAGCAAGACATTCACCAGGTGGAAGCCGTAGGCCAGGGGACCAAACAGGTGGTAGCACACCGCATACCCGAAGGTCATCATGGGGCGATAGTAGTTGGAGACGCCCTGCGTGCCCACAAACGACCAAACCGTGGTGCCAAACATCTGCGGAAGGAAATGGAAATTCTTCAGGTAAGGATTGTCGAGCACCTGCCGGTTGTCGTCATAGACAAACCCGTTGAGCAGGGTATTGAGGTAAGGAAGCGCCGCACAGAGAATGAGCGCTGCGATCAGGAAGGCGTCGAATTCCCCGGTTTCACGCCTGCTTCCGGCACACACGGCCGTGGCGGGAGATTCCGGACCGTCCTTCCTGCCAAACGAAGTCCTCCCCCTTCTGGTCCGAATCACTCGAAACACACGATAAACACCGCGCCCTCTGATTTCATGGTCCTGTTCTGAGGAACTGGCTGTTCGAGGCATCAACACAGGATGGAAGATCACAAGAAGAAAATGGGGGAACCCCCAAGGTCCCCCCGCGGAGTTGCCGGAGTTACACCCAATCCCGACGCGACTGCAGATCAGTTCGCGAGGGGCGAATCCGCCGAACTTGCCTGAGTGTTGTTCGAGTTCTGGCGAATGACGCCGGACTGGTCCGTGTAATAAGAATTTTGGCCGGTGGTTCCGCGTGTCACCGGATCTGCCCAAAATTCATAGGTGTCAATCCGTCCGCCAACAACCGGTCCCGGCGAATAGGTAAAGCTGTAGCCGCTCTTCACTGCTCCCATGGCCGTTGCCGAGCCTCCCGAAAGCACACTGTCCACGAGCGCGGCAGCCGTGGATGTGGGCATGCTGCCTGCCGCCGGCGGGCCCAGGTCACCCAGAGTTGCGCTGTAGCCGCTGGTATAAGTCGAAGCATAGGTGACTTCGGCCGTACTGTAAGTTCTCAACGATCCAACCGCCGACGCCTGGTTGGCAGCAATCCTCGAGCGCAGCAGGTTCGGGATCGCGATCGCAGCGATAATCAGGATGATCGCTACGACGATCAGCAGTTCAATCAGTGAAAACCCTTTGGAATCTGTCCCCATTCATTCCTCCTTTAAACCTACCTGAATCGTCCGATCTGGCAAGGCCGACTGCCTCGTCCATCTCAGGTTCCACATCGGCTGAAGCTAACCAATCCTTTATAACCCCCTCGGCCCATGAAAATTCAAGGTGTAATAATACCACCGACTGGCGTGCTCTGATACGGAACTGGCAGAAACCGGCCCGCTACCGTTTCTGTCGAATCCCGGGGACAAAAAACCTTCGCTGGCCGCCTCAATCATCGCCCGGTGGAAGCTCTGGATTCCATGAAAAGAGATTTTGCGTCAGCAACTTACAGCACCGCGATCCTACGGCATCGGCTTACCCGCGCTAATTCTTATCAGCTTGGCCCCGGATGGTTCTGATCGCCTCGACCTGCTGTTCCGCGCCCGTTTCACCCGGAAAATTCTTCAGCTCCTCGTTGAATTCGGTCAACGCGCCGGGAATGTCGCCCTTCAGCTTCAGAATCATTCCCATCGCGAAGTGGTAGGCCAGTCCGCCCGGCTGCAGCTTGAGTGCATGCCGCACCGCCTTTTCGGCGTTGTCAACATCGCCGAGCTTCAACCATGTAAGCCCCAGGTAAAAATACTCGTCGCTGTCAACGCCGTTCACTGCGATTGCCCGCTTGAAAAATTCCTCAGCTTCCGGCAGCTTACCCATCCGGTAATACGTATACGCGGTGTTATAAATCGCCAGCCAGAACTGCGGATCGCGTGCCAGCACTTCCCGGTAGAGAGCAAGCGCCTGGGTGTAGCGTCCCTGCTCGCCCATGGCGTTGCCCAGATTGGTCCTGGCAAGCTTGTTTTGCGGGGTGCGCTCGACCCCGCGGGCATAAAGAGTCATATCATTCGCCCAGTAGCGGTCCTCGATGGCCGTTGCCGTCCCAAGCACGAGCGCCAGCAGCAGTACGGCAGCGATTTGAAGTGCAGGAAACCCGAACATCTTCAGCTTTCCAATGCGAATGCGCCGCAGGGCCATGGCCAGCAGAATGGAAAGACCGATTGACGGCAGGTAAAGATAGCGGTCATGCGCGATTTCACCAACCGGCAATACCGAAAGGTCCAGCAAGGGAATAAACGGAATCAGAATCCACGCGCAGCAGAAGACTGCCAGGCGGCCGTCTGGCGGCGAGGTCCTGCCCAGCCTGCGTACCGCAATCGAGACCAGGAATCCTACGGCCACAAGCCCGGCCAGTGGCAGGACAAAAGGCACGAGAGCAGGCGTCTCGACGTAGGGCACGTTGTAAAAGACGCTCAGGCCGAACGGCCAGACAAGGTGACGCAAGTAAAACAGCATCAGGTGCGGCCAGGTATAGATGATGGTTGAGACACTGAGCGGAACCATCATGTGCCCTAACCCCTCGAGTACCTGCCAGCGAACGACAAGATACACAAACGTGAGCAACACGAAAGGCACGATTCGAACAGCGGCAGTCCGTGCACGCGCGAAAGCTGACCGGAACCAGTTATGTCCAACGGGTCGGCGCCAGAGCCATTCATACGCAAAAATGATAATCGGCAGAATCAACGCCGTTTCCTTGGACAGCATGGCAAGGCTATAGAGCGCCAGCGAGATCACCAGCCAGGATCGGCGATGCGCCATCCCTTCTCGCGCGTTGAGATAGCAGAGAAATGCCGGCAGCAGGAACAGAGCAAGCAGCGGATCGGTAACGCCTGAAATCCAGGCCACCGATTCAATGTGCACCGGATCAATTCCAAAGATCAGGGCGGCAATCAGGGCTGTGGGCTGATCGCCCGTCAGCCGCCGTGCCAGCACGTAGACCAAGTACGTAACCCCTGCATGCGCGATGACGCTCACCAGGTGCCAGCCGGCCGCGAAGGGGCCGAAGATCTTGTAGTTGAGAAGCAGGAACAGCAGAAACATGGGGCGGTAGTAGTTGCCCTGAAGTCCCGGATAAGCAAAGCTCCAGACCCTTTCAAGAAAAAAATGAGGAGCGTAGCGCCAGGCGTGGACCTGCACGTTGGCCAGAATCTGGCCGCGATCGTCGTAAACAAAGTCAAACCGCAGCGTGTTGCTGTAGACGAGGAAGACGGCCAGTAGAATCAGGCTGAGCAAGACCCAGCATTCCGAAATCCATGACGTTGTCCGCCGAAGATGAGCGGAAGCCTGGTTGTTCGTGGTGGTTCCCTGGAGCGCACGATCTGTCATTGCAAACATTCTAGCGGCATTCAGACGCCTGCGGATTAAGGTCGTGGCGAAACGACCCACGTCTCATCGGCAACGGGGCTCCGTATTTTCAAGTAAAGCGTTATAAAATCAAAATAAACTGTTTAAATCACGGAGCTTAACTGTATCATCAGAGTAGTAAATCTGATCCAGCATAACTCAGGAAGACAGGCTCACACTGTACCAAAAAATGACACACCCGCCCGGATCGTCAATTGAATGGAAGCTTCTGGTCTTGGCGAAAACGTTCGATGGCATAGGCGATGACAAAGAAAAGAGTGATGATAGCGCAAATCTTTATGACCCAGGAAAGCCAGCTATGGAATTCACCTGTGAATTTCATACTTAGCAGGTGAAAAGCGCATTATAGGGATTGAGCTCTTACCAGACCACAACTCTTGCCGCATAGACGCTCAATCTGCGTATGTTCGTTTACCCCTCCAAAAAGATCCGCTTGCTTCGTCAATGCTCATCATAGCGGAGATGCCCGCATTGGAGAGTTACCCCGCCAGCTTGCCGATGAGTGAGAACAATGGCATATACATGGAAATCACCACCCCTCCCACAACCACTCCCAGGAGGAGAATGATGATGGGTTCGAGGGCGGTCAGAAGGTCGCCCACCGCAGCGTCCACCTCGTCCTCATAGAAATCGGCCACTTTCTGAAGCATGGCGTCCAGTGAGCCGGTTTGCTCGCCTACGCCAATCATCTGGACCACCATGTTAGGAAAGACGCCGGTCTCGCGGAGCGGATCGACGATGGTCTGACCTCCCTCGATGGCTCTGCGGACCTGCGCGATCGCCTTTTCCACCACGGCATTTCCCGAAGTTCGGGCCGTAATGTCCATCGACTCGAGCATGGGGACGCCGCTGGTAATCAGCGTCCCGAGCGTTCGCGAGAACCTCGCCACGGCAATTTTGCGCATCACCGGGCCCAGCACAGGAATTTTCAGAATGAGAGCATCAATTACCATCCGCCCCGAAGGCGTGCGGTAATACCACCGGATACCCAGCCCGACGAGAACAAGCAGGCCGAGGAGAATGGGACCAAAGCTCGCCACAAAATGGCTTAGAGCGATTACGATCCGGGTGGGAAGCGGCAGGGCGACACCTAAGCCCGCAAAAAGGGTGGTGAAGATGGGCACCACCTTCCACAGTAGTAATGCAACGACACCGGCGGCAATCACCACAACGGCCACAGGATAGATCATGGCCGACTGCACGGACCGCTTCAGCTTGACAGCCTTCTCGATATACGTGGACAGGCGTTGCAGGATTGTGTCTAGGATGCCGCCGCTCTCACCGGCTTCCACCATGTTGGTGTAAAGATCATCAAAGCCCTTGGGATGCTGCCGCAAGGCGTTGGCCAGCGAAGATCCCGCTTCCAGCGACCCGCGGACACCGGCCAGCATCCGAGCGAAGGCCTTGTTCTCCTGCTGCGAGGAAAGAATTTCGAGACACTGCACCAGCGGGAGCCCGGCGTCGATCATCACGGAAAACTGGCGGGTGAACACGGCCAGCTCCTTGGCTTTAACTTTTTCGCCCCACTTGAACTTGGGAATGGCGATTTCGCGCCCTTTCTCTACAATCTTGAGAGGGGTAATCGATTCGCGCCGCAAGGCAGAATCCAGTGCCGCGCGGCTGGGCGCGGAGCGGATTCCTGTGATGGTTTCTCCGGTTCGCGACGTTCCTCGAAACTCGAATTGGGACATTGCCCGCTACCTCCGTTCGGGGCGCGCCTTGTTCCCCTTGATGCCCTGCGGCCAGGCCAGCCTGCCCAGCGCTATCTACGCACGGGCGAGCCCTGCACAAGGCTGCGGGCCGGCCCGGCTGATGCTCCGCGGTTGATCATGTCCTGCAGCTCTTCCTTATTGCTTGACCGGCCCAGGGCTGTTTCCAGGTCAATCAGCTTTTGCTGGTAAAGCGTGTAAAGCGACTGATTAAACGTTTGCATGCCATAGCGCTCCTGGCCGGTCTGCATGGTGGAATAAATCTGGTGAATCTTGTCTTCACGAACCAGATTGCGGATGGCGGCGTTTGGAACCAGGATTTCCATCGCCATCACACGCCCTTTCCCATCACTGCGCGGCAGCAGTGACTGGCAGACGATGCCCTCCATCACCATGGAAAGTTGTGCGCGAATCTGCGCCTGCTGGTGCGCCGGGAAAACATCAATGATGCGGTTAATTGTGGAAGCGGCCGAATTCGTGTGCAAGGTGCCGAAAGTCAGGTGGCCCGTCTCAGCAATCCGCAGAGCGGACTCGATGGTTTCCAGGTCGCGCAGTTCGCCAATGAGCACCACGTCCGGGTCTTCGCGCAGCGCCGCGCGCAGGGAATTCGCAAAAGAATGCGTGTCCGAATTCACCTCGCGCTGGTTCACCAGGCACTTCTTGTGGGGATGTATGAACTCAATCGGGTCCTCAATGGTAATCATGTGCTCATGGCGGGTGGAATTGATCAGATCCAGCATCGTTGCCAGGGTGGTGGATTTCCCGCTTCCCGTCGGCCCGGTCACCAGGACCAGCCCGCGCGGTTTTTCGCACAATTTGCGCAGGATTGCGGGCAGTCCAAGCTGCTCGAATGTCTTGATCTCAAAAGGAATCACGCGGAACACGCCAGCCACGGCGCCGCGCTGGTGAAACAGGTTGCCCCTGAACCGCGCAACATTCTTGATGCCGAAGGAAAAATCGAGCTCCAGGCTTTCCTCAAACCGGTGCTTCTGGGCGTCCGTCAGAATGCTGTAACAGAGCTGCTTGCTGTCGGCGGGGCCCAGCGCTGGCAGGTCTTCGCACGGCTTCAGTTCGCCATGCACGCGAATCCGCGGCGGCGTGTTGGTGGTGATGTGCAGGTCCGACCCTCCAGAATCCACCATGAGGCGGAGCAAATCACTCAGCGGCGGTATCGACGTGGACATCCAGCCTCCCTGCCTGGCAAATTGGCCTGGCGCACTGACGGCCTTTCGATTCAGAGCACGGTTTCGCGGATCACCTCTTCCAGCGTGGTGATTCCTTCAGCAACCTTGAACAGGCCGCTTCGCCGCAGCGTAGTCATTCCCTGTTCAACGGCTTTTTTTCTGAGGTCAAGCGCCGAAGCCCCCGCCAGAACCATCTCGCGCAATTCGTCGGTGACTTCGAGGACTTCGTAAAGTCCCACCCGGCCTTTGAACCCTCTGTTGTTGCACGCCTGGCAGCCCTCTCCGCGGTAAACCTTGAGGGTCATGACCTCCTCCGGCGCGAACCCAGCATCCACCAGGACCTGATGGCGGACTTTTTCCTCGGTTTTACATTGCTGGCAGATGCGGCGGGTCAGACGCTGGGCGCAAATCAGGTGCACCGAGGTGGCCACGAGAAAGGGTTCGATTCCCATGTTCATCAGCCGCGAGATCGTGGAGGGCGCGTCATTCGTGTGCAGCGTAGACAGCACCAGATGGCCGGTCAGCGCCGCTTTGATGGCGATTTCGGCCGTTTCAAAATCCCGAATTTCTCCCACCATGATGATGTTGGGATCCTGGCGAAGGAATGAGCGCAGCGCCGCCGCAAAATTAAGCCCAATCTGCTCTTTCATCTGGACCTGGTTGATACCCGGCAACTGGAATTCCACCGGGTCCTCGGCGGTCATGATGTTTATATCAGGCTTATTGAGCTGGGCGATGGAAGAATAGAGCGTGTTGGTTTTGCCGCTGCCGGTGGGTCCCGTCACCAGCACCATGCCATAGGGCTTAAAGATGGCCCGCTGAAACTTTTCCAGCGACTCCTTTTCAAATCCCAGTCGAGCCATATCCAGGCGCAGGTTCTCCTTGTCCAGCAGCCGCATGACAATCTTTTCGCCGTGGAGGGTTGGGAGCACCGAAACGCGAAAATCGAGCTGTTTCCTGCGGTTGTTATGGACCATCCGGACCATGATGCGGCCATCCTGGGGCAGCCGCTTTTCAGAAATATCGAGTTTGGCCATGATTTTGATACGGCTGATGATGGCGTCTCGCAGCTTGAAGGGTGGCTGCATAACGTTCTGCAACACGCCGTCAATCCGGTAGCGGACCCGGTATTCCTTCTCGTAGGGCTCCAGGTGAATATCGCTGGCTCCGCGCTCGACGGCGTCTGTCAGAAGATAATTGACCAGCCGGATGACCGGGGCTTCTTCCGCGGCTTTTTCGAGCGCCGCCAGGTTCAGCGTAGATTCATTCTCGGCCTCCACCTCCACGCTGTCGGTCTCCCCTTCATGAATAAAGCTGACCAGGTCTTCGAATTCCTTCTTCCTGTCCTGTTCCTCGATGGAGCCGTAATTCTTTTTAATGGCTTCTGTGATCGACAACTCCGAAGCCACCACCGGCTCGATATTGAGGCCCGTCATGAACTTGATGTCGTCCATGGCATAGACGTTGGCAGGATCAGCCATCGCCAGAGTCAGGGATGACCCTACCCTGCTGATAGGCACCACCTGATATTTAACGGCGGTCTCCATCGGGACCAGCCGGGTGACGCTTGGCTCGGCCTCAAAATAATCCAGATTGATGGAGGGGATGCCGTACTGCCGCGAGAGGACACTGGTGATCTGGTCGGAGGTTAAAAATCCCAGTTTTACGAGACTGCTGCCCAGACGGCCACCGTGGTTCTTCTGATGTTCCAGCGCCTGCTTGAGGTGGTCCTGGGTAATCAGGCTCTCGCGAATCAGGAGTTCGCCTAATTTCCCGGACATGCCAAATCCACGCTGGTTTTCAGAAGCGTCGGCTGCCGGTTGCGTTCCCATGGTTACCTTCTACTTGATCGTCAGAATCTATGGCCAAATTCGCCGAGTCGTACCAGTCCGAACTCACCGCGCGGCTGGTGGTAGGAGCGGCGCGCGGACTTCCACGAAGGCCCTTATTTTTCATCGGTAATCCGGGGCTGAACTTGACTTTATCGACAGCGCCGTATTAACTTCAAACCTATGCAACGCGCGGCTCAGCCGTTTGGAGTTGAGCCGGGTGAAGTGCTGGAAACGTACTACGAAGAACTCCTTCGGCAGTTCGGTCCCCAGGGTTGGTGGCCGGCACGCACCCGCCTGGAGGTCATCCTCGGCGCCATCCTCACCCAGAACACCGCCTGGCAGAATGCTGCCCACGCCATTTCCAGGCTACGCGACGCCGGGTTGCTGAGATGGTCTGGATTGCGGCAGGCCCATCCGTCCAGAGTCGAAGCGTGTGTCCGGCCGGCGGGGTATTTCCGGCAGAAAGCCCGCACCATCCGCACTTTTGTTGCCTGGCTGGATGCGGTACACCATGGATCGCTCGACGCCCTGTTTCGTCAACCTCCGGGCGTGACTCGCGCCCAGTTGCTGGCCCTTCGCGGCATGGGACCAGAGACTGCGGACGCGGTTCTGCTCTATGCTGGCAAGCTGCCGTTTTTTGTAGCTGATGCTTATACCCGCCGTGTCCTGGCACGGCACCGCCTGATTTCTCACGCGGACGGGTATTCTGCCGCACAGCAGTTTCTTCACCGGAATCTGCCGCCGAATCAGAGGCTCTTTAATGAGTTTCACGCTCTGCTGGTCGAGACCGGAAAGCGGCACTGCAAACGGCAGGCGCCCGCGTGTCAGGGCTGCCCGCTTCAGCCTTACCTGCCTGCCAACGGAAATCCGCCGCGCGCCCTGCCGCCAAACCTCCGCAGGGCCGGCAGGCGCCTTCAACTTCACGCAGGAAAGGAGGTCCGCGTAAAAGCCGATGGGGTCCAATAGCAACCCGAATCCTCCCCGGCGGGCCTTTCTGATCTTCCTGCTCATCGTCGTGCCGTTCCTTTTGTTCATTGGCTGGAGCCAGGCTTCGCTGAACCTGTCATTCATTCACCCCAAAAGCGCCCCGCAAACCATTTTGCTGGTGGTGGTTTCGGCAATCATCTTCCTGGCCTTCCTGATCTTTGCCCTCATCCTGCTGCGCATCCTGCTGAAGCTTTATGTCGAAAGGCGGAGCCACAAACTCGGGTCGCGTTTTAAGACCAAGATGGTGGTGGCGTTTCTGGCCTTGACCCTGGTGCCGGCATGTTTTCTATTTGCCTTTTCCTACGGGCTGCTCAACCGAAGCATCGACAAATGGTTCGGTATACCGTTTGACGTGGTACAGACGGATGCGGCAGAAGTGGTCCGTCAGCTTGCGATTCAGGCAGAAAACCGCGCGCGCCACCTGGCCGTCCACTTAACCACGGACCCTCAGCTTGCGGAGGCTGCGTCGATGGGCAGCCGCGCCGCGCTGAATCGCGTTTTGCAGCGCGAAGTTGCCGATCTGAGCTCGGAATCCGCTATGTTTTTCAATCCGGACGGCGCCCTGCTGGCAGCGGCCGGTCCGATGAAATTGGACGGAGAAGCCATCCGTGAACTGTTGCCCCGGCACAGCTTCAGAAATCTCCCTCCGAAGGGCCTCTCATTCCAGAAAAGGTCCAACGGCGAGGATATATTCCTTTCCGTGAGACCGCTGAATTTTGCCAGCGGCGGGGCGTCAGGCGCGGTGGTTGCCATAACGCGGCTGCCCCTGAACATCGCCCGCATTGCCGCGCAGATCCAAAGCGAAGCGGTCAAATATAACCAGCTCAGCAACCAGCGGAGGGCGGTCCGGCGCGTCTATCTCATGTCTCTTTCGCTGCTGACCGTGCTCATCCTGTTTGTCGCTTCCTGGTTTGCGCTCTTCTTCTCCAAACAGGTGACCGTGCCCATCCAGGCGCTTGCCGACGCCACCCACGAGGTATCCCGTGGAAACCTTGACTATCGCATTCCCGCCCGCGCGGACGACGAATTGGGCAGCCTGATCCGGTCATTCAATGATATGACCCGGCAATTGAAGGAGAACCGTCTGGCGCTGGAACGCGCCGCACAGGAAATCCAGAAGGTCAACCAGGAACTGGAAGAGCGCGGCAACATCATGGAAACCATTCTCGAAAATATCCCCACGGCCGTGGTTTCTTTCGATCCCCAGGGACGAATCATGCGGAAAAACTCCACCGCCGAGCGGATGTTCGGGCACGATGCCATTCGGAACGCGCACCGGATTATCGATCTTTTCGAGCCGGATGAAGCCCGGGAGGTTGGACGGCTGTTTCGCCGCGCACAGCGCCAGGGAGTCGTCACCCGGCAGATGGAAGTGACCCTGGGCGGACGACGGGCCTTCGTCGCCCTGACGCTCTCGTCCATTCGCGCCCGCCACGGTGCCGTGGGATCACTGCTGGTGCTCGAAGATCTCACCGAGCTTCTGCAGGCCCAGAAAGCCGCGGCGTGGCAGGAAGTGGCCCAGCGCATCGCCCACGAAATCAAGAACCCTCTCACGCCGATCCAGCTCTCCGCAGAACGCATTCGCCGCTGGATTGGCCGGGCGGACCGCAAATCGGCGGGCAGCGATCTTGTGACGGCCGTCGAGCAGAGTTCTGCGCTGATCGAGCGCGAAGTGGCGACCCTGAAAACCCTGGTGGACGAGTTCTCGCACTTCGCGCGTTTTCCCGCTTCACGGCCGGTCTACGCTGAACTGAATGGCATCGTGGCAAAGGCGGTGCAGGTGTTTGACGGCCGCCTGGATGGGATTGCCCTGCGGTGTGAACTGGCGGAAAGCTTACCAGCCATTCATGCCGATCCGGACCAGATGAAGCGCGTGCTGGTCAATCTGATCGACAACGCCGCGGAAGCTCTGGAGCATTCCGCGGTCAGGGAAATCTGGGTGCGCACGCTCCTCGATTCGGAACGGGACGCGGTTGTCCTGGTGGTAGCCGACAGCGGTCCCGGGATTTCCCAGGAAGCTAAAGAGAGGTTGTTTGTCCCGTTTTTCTCCACCAAGCGGCGCGGCACTGGCCTGGGCCTGGCTATCGCCAGCCGAATCATTACGGAGCATAAAGGGAACATCCGGGTGGAGGAAAATCACCCGCTTGGATCAAAGTTTATAATCGAGTTGCCCATCGAGCATGCGCCGGCCGCCACGGCCCAGTCCGCCCAGCAGCAGGCGTAGAGGGCAATAGCGCGGTTTGCGTTTTATAAGCTCAACGAACGGGGGCCGGTGCAAAAGCAGTTTTTAAGGCCGGCAAGACGCCGGCGCTACGTTTTGTGACAGCCGGACTCACGGAGCTGAGATTGAAAAATTATTCGGTGCTGGTGGTTGATGATGAAGCCGGCATCCGCCAGTCTTTGACGGACGTTCTGCAGGAC
Organism: Terriglobia bacterium; assembly: GCA_035712365.1. Taxonomy (NCBI): domain Bacteria; kingdom Pseudomonadati; phylum Acidobacteriota; class Terriglobia; species Terriglobia bacterium. The sequence goes on along the minus strand of DASTAW010000054.1, from coordinate 29,692 downwards.
GAAGGCTACCGCGTGACGGCGGTCGAGAGCGGTGAGGAATGCCTGGATTTCCTCGGCCAGGGAAAAACTGACGTTGTGTTGCTGGACGTCTGGCTGCCGGGCATTGATGGCCTCGAAACGCTGGCCATGATCCGGCAGCGCGAGGACCCGCCCGTTGTGGTGATGATTTCCGGCCACGGCAACGTCGAGACTGCCGTCCGCGCCACCAAGAAGGGCGCCTTTGATTTTATTGAAAAGCCGCTTTCGATTGAGAAGACGCTGCTGACCCTCAGGCACGCCATCGAGGAACTCTCGCTTTCGGACCAGAACCGCCAACTGCGCCGCAAACTCGAGGGCGACTACCGCATTATCGGGAACAGCGTTCCCATGAAAGCCCTGCGGCAGCAACTCAGCCTTGCCGCTCCCACCAACGGCCGGGTCCTGGTTTATGGCGAAAGTGGGACCGGGAAAGAACTGGTGGCCCATGCCCTGCACCGCCTGAGCTTGCGCCGCGACAATCCTTTCGTGGAAGTCAATTGCGCTGCCATACCCGAGGAATTGATCGAAAGCGAGCTTTTCGGCCACGTTAAAGGCTCCTTCACCGGGGCCGTGGAAGATAAGATTGGCAAGTTTGAACAGGCCGACGAGGGCACGCTGTTTCTCGACGAAATCGGCGACATGAGTCTCCGCACGCAATCCAAAGTGTTGCGCGTGATTGAACAGCAACGGTTTTCGCCCCTCGGCTCGAAAAAGGAAATGGCGGTCGACGTTCGAGTGGTTGCCGCCACCAACAAGGACCTGGAAGAAGAAATCCAGAAGGGAAATTTCCGCGAAGACCTCTTTTTCCGCCTCAACGTGATCCCCTTCTACGTCCCTCCACTGCGCGAGCACGCGGAAGATGTACCGGAACTGCTGAGTTTCTTTTTGGGAACATTCGCCGCAGCCTATGGCCGCCGGCCCAAGCATTTTTCCGAGCCGGTGCTGGAAGTCCTTTGCCGTTACCGCTGGCCGGGGAATGTCCGCGAACTGAGGAACCTGGTGGAACGCATGGTCATCATGGTTTCGGGCGACCGGATCGAGCGCCGGCATCTTCCCCAGACCCTTACCAACCACCGCGCACCGTCAGCACAGCCACGGGGCACAGCCCGCGGATTTTCCAGCCTGCACGAGGCGCGCGCAGCCTACGAGCGCGACTACATCCTTCGCAAGCTTGACGAAAACCACGGCAACGTCAGCCGCACGGCCGAAATCCTGGGCCTCGAGCGGAGCCATCTGTACCGCAAGATGAAAGCCCTGGGCATCAGCGCTACAGATTAGCTGAACTTCGATTCGCGCTTTGGCGCCCGACGGCCAGGTCCTTCCCGACCGCTCCGCCATCAGAACCGGCATCGTGATGGAATGGAGTACCGAGGACCTTCCGCGAGCGGAGAAGCTTGCTGCCGGCCATCGCCGTCACCCTTCGTGCCGGTAATCCAGGCTGGCAAGCAACGGCCTGGAATCACGCCAGTTGGGTTCCACGCGCACAAAAAGCTGAAGAAAAACTTTAGGAGGGAAAACTTTCTCGAGCTCCTGCCGGGCCTCGGTGCCGATCTGCTTAATGCGGCTTCCGCCGGCGCCAATGATGATAGGCTTCTGCGATTCCCTTTCCACCAGAATGGCGGCATGAATTCGCGTGAGGGTCTCCGACTCCTCGAAGCGCTCCATCTGGACCGCACTGACGTGGGGCAGCTCCTGATGGGTGTTGCGGATCACCTGTTCGCGGATGATTTCAGAGGCCAGAAACTTTTCCGGCTGGTCGGTGTAAATGTCGGGCGGGAAATAGGCCGGCCCTTCGGGGAGCCTTGCGATGATGGCCTCCATCACCTCATCCAGTTGTAAGCCCTTCAGCGCGGAAATTGGAAAAATCTCTTCAAAATTGTGCAGCTTGGAGTAGCGGTCAATCAGCGGCAGCAGCTTTGGCTTATGGACCCGGTCGATTTTGTTCAGCAAAAGGATGGCGCGCGGCGCATGTTCGGCAACAAGCCGCACGGCGAATTCATCTCCCTTGCCGAGGGGCGCCGACGCATCGGCGATCAGCAGCGTCAGGTCGCGCTCCCCCAGAGCTTCGCGTACAAAGGCCATCATCTGCTCGTTGAGGCGTGATAGCGGCCGGTGAATGCCCGGCGTATCCATCAGCGCGACCTGGGCGTCCGGGCGGTGAACGATTCCGAGAATACGGTTGCGGGTGGTCTGGGCCACGGGAGTGACAATCGACACCTTGGCGCCCACCAGAGCGTTCACCAGCGTGCTTTTTCCGGCGTTGGGCCTGCCCACAACTGCGACAAAGCCAGATTTAAATGCTACTTTGGGTTCCGGCATGGCTGGCTTGTGTTTCGGAATTTGGAACTGGAAGGATAAGCCGAATCTTCAGGACCGTCCGGCGGTTAACTTCCAAGACCTCAAAGGTCAAACCGTTGGCCTCCACCTTCTCGTGGACAACCGGCATGTGGCCCAGTTTGGCCAGCACCAGCCCGGAGACTGTGGAGTAATCACCGTTTTCAATCTCCAGATCGAGCTCATCGGCAAGATGAGCCATCTCCGTGTGCCCGGCCACGATGTATGAGGTGGCGGATTCCCTCATGATGTCTCTCTCGTGCGGCTCGACCTCGTCGCGGATCTCGCCTACCAGTTCTTCCACCAGGTCCTCGATGGTCACCAGGCCCGACACGCTTCCGTACTCGTCAATCGCTACGGCCAGTTGCAGGGTGGTTTTCTGCAATTCCTTCAGCACGTCACGAATGGGCTTGGTCTCCGGCACAAATCGTACAGGCTTCATCAGCGTCCGCAAGGTGGCGTATTTCTGGTCTTCGGGCGACAGCGCCATCAGGTCGCGCACATTAACGACGCCCTGGACCTGATCGAGCACCTTGCTGTACACCGGGTAACGGGTGTAGCGCTTTTGCCGGAACAGGCTTCGCAATTCATCGATGGGCATGTCCATTTCGACTGCGGCGACCTCCGGCCTCGGAGTCATCACTTCCCGCACGACCTTGCCTCCAAATTCCACTACCGATTGCAGCAACTCGCGCTCGCCCTTTTCAATCAGGCCCGCCTCCTCGCCGCTGTCGATCAATTCCTGCAATCCTCTCTCGGGGGCGGCCGGCTGTTCCTCCCCCTCAGGGAATTCCAGCAGCCGGGCTATGGTGGTCGAAATCAGGATCGGGAAGGTGACCGGCAAAGCCAGGTAAACCGCCGCGCGCAGCAGCGGCAGCCAATGCCGAAGGATGGCTTCCGGCTCGTCATGGCGCGCGACCAGCACAAACGGGATCAACTGGTCAAACACCGCGATGGTGGCCATCACCACCAGCACCGCCGCGCCGAGGCTTTCCCACACGACCGCCGAACGGTGAAGAATGAAGAGCCAGGCCACTCCCGTGGAATAAAGCGCCATGGCCACGCCATGCAGCGCAGAAATCGAAACACCCACGCGCTCCCGGTCGGCGCGGGTCCGCCGCGGGTCGTCCGGCTTGAACAGCGCCCGGACGCCGACCGGCGTCAGCCGCCGCATCAACAGCCGCAGGTAGGAAGCCACCGAACTGGCGACCACCAGCAGCGCGAGCACAACAATCCAGAGAATAATGGCCATCTTGAACTTCAGCCTGGCTGGCCTGCCGACCGTACGCGCTTTCCGGCGGGGCCCGCATCGGGCGGATTCAGCCGTTCACGCAACGACAGTTCCAGGGATTTCATTTCTCCATGGTCGGTCTCGTGATCATAACCCATCAGGTGCAGAAGGCCGTGAAGGATCAGCATGCGGACCTCTTCATCAGTAGAGTGGCCCTGGGCCGTGGCATTCCGGCTCGCGGTGGCCACAGAAATCACGATGTCACCCAGGAAATTTTGGAATTCTCTCGCAATGAATTCCTCAAGGCCGCTTTCCCCTTCACCCTCCCACGGGAATGACAGAACGTCCGTAGGCGCTGCCTTGCCCCGGTAAACCGAGTTCATCCTGCTGATTTCTTCGTCGCTCACAAAGCAAACGTTGAAGTCGCGCTGGCCCAGGCCCACAGTACTGCTTACCTGGCGCTCATACGCGCGCAAAGATGGCAGGTCGAGGGAAAACTGGCTTTGCCGGTTGATGATCATGGCGCAACTCCCCTGCTTCAAATTTCGAATTTTGTACCAGGCCGCGCCTGTAACCCGTTAGGAACCTCTCCGCACTGTTTCCGCGGACGCCCGCTGCTGATCGTACTCCTCGTAGGCGCGAATGATGCGCTGCACAAGCTGGTGCCGAACAACGTCCCGCTCCGTGAAGTACACGAAGCTGATTCCGAGCACCCGCTTTACCACGTCCACAGCCTCCATCAGTCCCGACCGGCGGCCTTCCGGCAGGTCCACCTGCGTGATGTCGCCCGTGATCACCGCCTTCGAGTTGAATCCCAGCCGCGTCAGGAACATCTTCATCTGTTCGCTGGTGGTGTTCTGCGCTTCATCGAGAATCACAAATGCGTCGTTCAGCGTGCGGCCGCGCATAAAGGCGATCGGCGCAATTTCAATGGTTCCTTTTTCAATCATCCGCTCCGTCCGCTCAGGGTCCAGCACATCATAGAGCGCGTCATAGAGCGGGCGGAGATATGGGTCAACTTTCTCCTGCAACGTTCCAGGCAGAAATCCCAGCCGCTCGCCAGCCTCGACCGCGGGCCGGGCCAGAATAATGCGCGTCACGGCCCGAGTGAGGAGCGCATCCACCGCCATCGCAACCGCCAGATAGGTCTTGCCGGTGCCGGAAGGGCCAACGCCGAACACCATGTCATGCCGCTTGATCGCGTCCACGTAGAGCCGCTGGTTCAGGCTCTTGGGCGAAATGGTTTTCTTCCCCAAAGTACGCGGACGCCCGGCGTCCGCCAACCCTTTCAGGGTGACCGTCGGGTCCTCCGCAATAATTTTCAAGAAAGCCTGCAACTCAGCGCCGTCGATGTGAACACCGCTGTCCACCAGTTCAGCATATTCCTCAACCAGCCGCTGTGCCCGCGCCACGTTCAGTTCTCCACCCTCAATTTCCAGATGGTCGTCGTTCAGGTGGGTCGAAACCTGCAGGTATTGTTCCAGCAGCTTTAGATTTGCATCATAAGTCCCGAAAAGCTCTTCAATGCCTTTCTCAATCTTGACGCTTGCCTTCATAGAGAGCGCGAAGCCCTTTCACACTTAAATTGAGCAGTGGAGAAATCCGGCGATTGGGTCGGAATCTGTCACGTTGATATTGCGGGGAAGAACTCTTCTATCCACTCTCACATTAGCAGAAAGCAGCCCGTCAGTCAATTCGGCGTGGCGTGTCCGCCGCTCGAAAATCGTCGCGGGGCCCTCACCACGAGCTGAAATCAAAGGGTTTATTAGAAAACGGGTGAATCACATCGAATGTAACTTGCAATATACAAGTTATTTTGATACCTTTCCCGAGGTGCCTGGAAAGCCCAAGTCAAAACATCGGTCTGGCTGTCCGGTGAGCATTTCGCTCGAAGCCGTTGGCGACCGCTGGTCGCTGCTCATCATCCGCGACCTTATGGTGCGCGGTTACCGGACCTTCAAGGAGTTCGAGCAATCCGGCGAGGGTATCGCCACAAATATTCTTTCTGACCGGCTCAGAAACCTCCAGGCAAGCGGGATCATCACAACAGAAGCCGACCCGGCAGACGGGCGCAAGCGGAACTACCATCTGACGGAAAAAGGCATCGACCTGGCGCCGGTGCTTCTGGAACTGCTCATCTGGGGCGCTCGCCACGAGGACACCGGGTCGCCCTGTGCTACGATTGAGGAATTGGCTAAAAATCGCGAGGCGGTGCTGGCCGAAGTGAGGCGGCGGTGGTGGGACCGCGACCCGAAACCATTCCTGCCACGCTTCGGAGGCAAAGTTGGCCGGGATTAGGAGATCAGGCGGGCGCCAGAGAAAATCTTCAGTTTAGGGCGCATATCAGAAAAAATCTGTCCACCAACGAAAGGGGTGCGTGATGCAAATTAATTCTTATCTGCTTTTCACTGGAGACTGTGAGCAGGCGTTCAAGTCTTACGAAAAGCTGCTGGGCGGCAAAATTCAGGCGATGATGACCCATGAGGGTACGCCGGCCGAAAGCGGCGTGCCGGCTGAGTGGCGAAAGAAGATTCTCCATGCCAGGATGACTACTCCCGGCGGAGTTCTGATGGGGTCGGACGCCCCTCCGGGTCGCCAGTCGAAACCGCAGGGATTTTCCGTGTCCATCACTGTGGACGACCCCGCAGAGGCCGACCGCATTTACAACGGGCTGGCGGAAGGCGCCGCGGCAGTAACTATGCCCATCCAGGAGACCTTCTGGGCCAGGCGGTTCGGCATGCTCACTGACCGGTTCGGCATCCCGTGGATGGTTAACTGCGAGAAGAAGTAGCCTGCGGTGGCCGGCACGGGGGTGAGCGCGATAAGTCAAATTCAATAAAAAATTACCAGGATTGTCGATAAGTCGTAATCTTGCGCGTCGTATGAAGGGGAGGGCCTGGCCGGCAGGTGGGAACAACCTGCTGCCTGGACACTTAACCAAATTCAAAAGGAGGCGCAAAGATGCGCGTCATCGTTTTTGTTAAGGCCAACCAAGATTCAGAAGCGGGCGTCCTGCCCGACAAGAAAATATTTGAAGCGATGGGGAAATACAACGAGGAACTGGTGAAGGCCGGCGTCATGCTGGCCGGCGACGGCCTGGCCCCGAGTTCGAGGGGCAAACGGGTCCGGTTCTCCGGGAAAGACCGTAAGGTGATCGACGGCCCATTCGCCGAAACCAAGGAACTGGTTGCAGGTTTCTGGGTCTGGAAGGTCAAGTCAATGGAAGACGCCGTTCAGTGGCTGAAGCGCGCTCCGTTCGACGGCGGTGTGGAAATCGAAATCCGCCCGATTATGGAGCTTGAGGACTTCGGAGAGCAACTTTCGCCCGAACTCGTCGAACAGGAGAAGCGTCTGCGCGCACAGAGTGAAAAGCTTGCGCAAGGCGCCAAGAAGTGAGATGTTGGTTCCCTGGGCGGAATGCGGGGGCAAACCGATAACCATAAGGGTGCAACAGTCCTGACGGCGCCAGGAACACGCGGGCTTGACCCATATGTCTAAAGGAAGGATCTGGTTTCTCACGCCGGCTGGTGAGGGAGTAGGCACGAAGGTGATTTGGCAATGAGGGATGTGAACCACCAGCAACGGATCGCTCGCTCGGTCATTGCTATTCTCGCGGGTGCGATTGTGGGCATTGTGCTCTCCCTCAGCACCGACATCGCGCTGCATATGTCGGGATTCTTTCCGCCTCTGGGCGAGAGCGTGCCCGATGGAGCGCTGATGGTGGCAACGGCCTACCGAACGGCGTATGGAGTTCTGGGCAGCTACGTCACGGCGCGGCTGGCGCCTGATCGTCCCATGCAGCATGCACTCCTGCTCGGCGGCCTTGGGATGGCCGTGAGCACGCTCGGGGCCCTGGCAACTTGGAACCGGGGGGCGGCTTTTGGCCCCCACTGGTACCCCGTTGCGCTCATCGTGCTCGCACTGCCGTCCGCGTGGCTCGGCGGCTGGCTTCGCGTTCGCCAGTCACAGGCCAAGGCGAGCGCATAACGCCTTGCGAATTTCAGTCTGGCCTTAGCGGCTTAAATTCCGCGGCTCGCGCGTTGAATTTGGGTGAGGCGTCGGTGAGTTTCTGAAGCTCCAAACTCGTCTGCCAGTCCAGAGGCATGGCAAACATTCGGACTTAACCTTCGAGGGAGAATTTATGACGATGAACGAAATGTTCCTTGGGCAACTGGAAGCAGAAGCCGGCCGGACCCGCCGTTCTCTGGAACGCATGCCTGAAGGTCGTGATGACTGGAAGCCACACGAGAAGTCGATGCCGTTCGGCCGGCTGGCCATGCTGGTGGCGGGGATGCCTTCATGGCTGCTCATGATCATCAATCAGGACGATCTGGACCTGAACCCGCCGGGTGGCTCAAACTACAGCCAGCCTCCGCTGCGCACGAGCGCTGAATTGGTGCAATCGCTCGACAAAGGCGTCGCGGCAGCTCGCGAAGCTCTTCGGGGTACTACCGAGGAGCACTTGAAGAAACCGTGGAGACTGCTTCTTGCCGGCAAAGTCGTCGATGAGAAACCGCGGCACATTGTGATACGCGACACGTTCGCACACCTTGCGCATCATCGCGGTCAATTGACGGTCTACCTGCGTCTGAACAACGTGCCAGTACCCGCAATTTATGGCCCGTCGGCCGACGACGCAAGGTTTGAATAGAAGATCTCGGGGTTTCTCGAATGTAGGACCTCAAATGACCGCCAATTAAAGCGGTTGGCATTTCACGGAATGTAAAAAGGAGGAATGCATGAGTGGAGTACGGCTGTTGGTGGGAACAGTGAAAGGCGCGTTCATTCTCGAGTCGGATGGAACGCGCAAAAAGTGGAAAGTCAACGGTCCCCATTTTACCGGGTGGGAGGTTTACCACCTGAAGGGCTCACCGGCCGATCCCAATCGCATCTACTGCTCGCAGACGAGCGGCTGGTTCGGGCAGGTGCTGCAGCGCTCGAATGACGGCGGCAAGACCTGGGAAGCGCCCGGCGGAGGCGTTACGATGACACCGCAAGGCATGCCGCAGGGCGAAAGCAACCGGTTTGTTTACGATACGTCTTCGGAAACCGGCAAGCCGCTCACCACGCACCAGTGGTACGACGGCACCCAGCACCCCTGGGAATTCAAACGCGTCTGGCATCTTGAACCGTCGCTCACCGATCCGGATACGGCATATGCCGGGGTGGAAGACGCTGCCATATTCCGCACGGTGGATGGCGGGCACACCTGGCAGGAGCTCTCCGGGCTGCGCGGCCACGGCACCGGTCCCAAGTGGCAGCCGGGCGCGGGCGGCATGTGCCTGCACACCATCATTCTCGACCCGGCCGATCCCAATCGCATCTTCGTCGCCATCTCGGCGGCGGGCGCCTTCCGCACCGACGATGGAGGCAAAACCTGGAAACCCATCAACCAGGGTCTGCGGTCGCAATACATCCCCGACCCCGCCGCCGAAGTCGGCCACTGCGTCCACCGCATCGCCCAGCACAGCTCCAAGCCCAACGTGCTTTTCATGCAGAAACACTGGGACGTGATGCGCAGCGACGACGCAGGCGACAACTGGCACGAGGTCAGCGGCAATCTGCCCACCGATTTCGGCTTTGTTATCGACGTCAATGCCAACGATCCTGAGACCATCTACGTGGTGCCCATCAAGAGCGATTCCGAGCACTTTCCGCTGGATGGCAGGCTGAAAGTATTCCGCAGCCGCGCGGGCGGCAATGAGTGGGAACCGCTGACCAAAGGACTGCCGCAGCGCAACTGCTTTGTCAACGTCCTGCGCGACTCGATGTCGGTGGACAAGCTCGACCCTTGCGGCATCTATTTTGGAACCACCAGCGGACAGGTTTACGGTTCGGCTGACGCCGGGGATACATGGAAGCCAATCGTCGAACACCTTCCGCGCGTGCTCTCAGTCGAGGCGCAGACGCTGGCATAAATTGCAGCCAGCGTCCGCCCCTGGCGCCGCCTGATAGAAAAATTGGTTGTGGAATAAGGTGTGGAGTAGAATCCACAGCATGAAAACCATTCAAGTTGCGCTGGATTCTGCACTTCTCAAGGCAACCGACAGCGCCGCCCGTCGCGCCGGGATGAATCGCTCAGCGTTTGTCCGAGAGGCCCTTCGCCAACACTTGCGGCGCCTCAACGTCAAGGAGCTGGAAGCACGCGAGCGCCGTGCCTATCAGAAGCAGCCCCAGGACGTTGAAGAAGTTGAGTGCTGGGCGCGGGTGGCAGTGTGGCCGGAACGATAACTCGCAGGGATATTCGCCCCTGCCCCTTTCCCCGCCTGGATAATCCAAGGCCCGTTCTGGTCCTCGCATAGCGGATGGCGAGCGGATCCTGGCGCAGTCACAGCGTCGTTTGCCACGTTAGCGATTTGTGAAACACTGGCGGAGGGGGCCTAGGGCGGCGAAACTATATAGAGTCTATGGCCGCCAATATGCGAATTGCGGTCAGTGCATCTTCCCCAACTGCTCGAAAGGATTTTCAAATTGCCGCTGAGTATCAGGGACTTTAAAGTCTACATGCCGGCGAGAGACTTCGAGCTGTCCAAGCGATTCTACACAGCCTTGGGCTTTAAGATGTCTGAGGGCTGGGGCGGCACCGCTGACTTTGAGCTCAATGGCAAGCAGTTTCGACTCCAGAACTATTACGTCAAAGACTGGGCCGACAACTTTATGGTCGTTATCGCGGTAGATGACGTCGGGGCCTGGCACCAGCATGTGAGAACGATCTCGGAGGGCGGACAGTTCCCCGGCGTCCGCTTTAAGCCGCCGGAACCCGTCAACGGCTCGCGGGTCTTCCATGTCTGGGACCCATCCGGCGTCCTGCTCGTCTTCGTTCAATGAAGAGGAGCATGATCAAATTGGCTGGGCAAGCCTAACTTTGGTTCGCAATGAGAGGTGATTGGTCCTATGATTCGAGTCGTACTTCCCTTCCATCTTCGGACCCTGGCAAAGGTTGACGACGAGGCCACGCTCGACGTTCAGGGTGAAGTCACGCAACGCGCGGTGCTGGACGCCTTGGAAGCGAAATATCCTGTGCTGCGCGGCACCATTCGGGACCACGATACCGGCAAGCGCCGGGCCTTCATCCGATTCTTCGCCTGCGAGGAAGACCTGTCGCACGAGCCGCCCGACGCTCCTCTGCCGGAGGATGTTGCCAGCGGCAAGGAGCCCTTCTGCGTGATCGGCGCTATCGCCGGCGGGTGATCAAAAGCGCATCACGCAAAGACGCAAGGGAAGAAGTAAAACGCCTGCAGCGGCACTGGGCAGGCCAAACAACAGCACCGCACGTCCCGTGGCAGTTTCCATTTCTCATAATGATTTTCTTTGCGCCTCTGCGCCTTTGCGTGAGATTGCTTTTCAGCGCCTTTGCGTGAAGTTGCTTTTCAGTATTCCACCCTGACCAGCCACAATCCAGATGCCGGCGCAGTTGCTCCAGCTTTACTTCGGTCACGCGCTTTGAGAATCACAAGTATGTCTTTCGGAGAAAGTTTTCCGCTGCCGGCTTCGAGCAGAGTTCCCACAATGTTTCGCACCATATGGTGCAGAAATCCAGAGCCGCGAATCTCGTAAACAATCATCTGCAATTTTTCCCGTGCCGCGATGCGGGAATGAAACACCTTCCGAACGTTTGGGCCCTCCTGCCGTTCAGTTTCCTTGCGCGCGGGGTCGCGGCCCGCAAACGATGTAAAATCGTGCTCGCCTTCCAGCAGCCGCGCTGCCTTTGCCATACGGTGGCAATCGAGCGGATAAGGATGGTGATAGACGTAGCGTGCCAGATACGGCGGGCAGATCGGCGCCTGCAGAATGCGGTAGCGATAGGTTTTTGCCTTTGCGCTGTGACGCGCGTGGAAGTCGGCGGGAGCTTCATGCGCTTCGCGCACCCGGATGGAAACGGGAAGAATATCGTTGAGCGCCTTCTGGAGGCTGGCGCACGGGATGGAACATTCCGTCCTGAAATTCGCCACCTGCCCGGCGGCGTGGACGCCCGAGTCCGTACGCCCTGACCCGTAAAGCGTGACCGCAGCGCCGGTGATTTTTGCGATGCGCGCTTCAAGCGCCTCCTGAATGGTGGGCGCCTGAGGCTGGCGCTGCCAGCCGTGGAAATCCGTGCCGTCGTAGGCGATGGTGAGGCGAATGTTCCGCATGCTCACACAGAGTATTGCGGCAGCGGGCTAACGCGCAACCCCATATGCGTGTGCGTTTGAAGTGAAAAACGCAGGGGGCAGTCAGAATTGAGGGGCCGGGAAAACCGAATTGAGGCTGGATTCGCCCTACTCGGCCTTTGCCTCCAGCATGAGATGTTTCTCAAACTGGGCGGGCCAAGTGGCCGTGGGGCCGCGAACCGTTCCCAATGTCTCCCCGGTCTCATAGTCGATCAGGTGATAAGATCGCTTCTCCAAACCTCTCAACTGAAGCTTGCCGCTCCACTGCGGAGCGTAGAAGGCGTAGTACATGTTTCCATCTTTGCGGATGGCGTGAGCTTCCGGTTTATCGAAGCCGATGTCATACAAGGTTCCCATGTACTGGCCACGCGGGAGCATTTCGGCCTTATAAATTTTGATCCATTTGTCCCAGATCTGTTCCTTCGCAGGCGTCAGATCCAGCGTGGCTCGCCCTCGCCGCCTGGCCGGGCCCGAACCTACCGGCCAGGTGAAATTAGTGCCGACCACGCCGCCCACTCCAACCGTCGAGGCGAAATCGTCGCCGCCATCGCTCATGTCCACATGGTCACCGAAGTAAGCGACGGAATCGCCCATCAGGGCCTTGAGCGTCTTCCCCTTCAGGCGGACCTGCCAGGAACTCCTGGGGTCAGAGGCCACCGACATGTTCATGAAAGGCATGGTGTAGAAAGAGTAAGCGGTCCCGCACGGGCAGAACTCAACCAGCGCGTCGGGCTTGACGCTGAGCGCCGTATCGTAGATGGCCTTAAAGAATTGGGGCATTGCTTCCACTGACGCCTCGGGCGAAGCGTGATGGTGCGCAGGGTTGTAACAGCGAGGCGCGGCATTCATGAATTGTCCATCGAGCTTTAAACCGTCGAAGCCCCAATCCACCAGGATTTTCCTGACCAGCGCCTTATGGTACGCCACGACGCCGGGATCAGCGGGACAGAGATACCAGGCGTTCCAATAGGAAATCTTATGCTTCGACCCATCGGCATTGAGGAGCAGATAATTCGGGTGCTGCGTAATGAGTTTCGTGTCCGGAGAAACCGATAAAGGCGCCCACCAGAGCTGGGCTTTGAAACCCTCCGCGTGAATTCGGTCCACCAGCGCCTTCATGTCGCGGTCGCCATTGGGGAATTTCTCCGGGTTCAGGAACCAATCCCCCTCGGCGGTCTGCCACCCATCATCCAGCGTCACCCACCGGAAACCCAGCTTCTTTACCACCGGCAGAGCGTTGTAGACCTGCGACGGGGTGAAGGTCCTGCCAAAGCCCCACGCGCACCAGATGGGACCGAAGGCATCATCCGGCGACGGCTTGAATTCCACGCCTTCTTTGAGCATCACCCGCCGATAGTCCCTCAGGCTTCGGAAATAGTCGCCCTGATGGACGGCGACGAAGGTCCGGAACGTCTTGAGGGTTTCTCCCGGTTTCAGTTCCTTATTCACCTGGAAATGCACTGCCACTGTGGCGTGCTGCTGGTCTGGCATGGCGACGGGAAGTGACACCAGCTTGGGGCTCAGCTCCAGGTGACCTACGGCGATGCCAACATCTCTCCGCCAAACGTCCACCACCGGCGTGCCCCCTCCGTAATCGGTGGCGTTCATCCCCAGATAATTTTCCTGGGTGAATCCCGTCTTCAACGGCAGCACCCAGTCAGGCCGCTTCTCATAAGAACCGCTCTGGTATGACCAGAACGCCGGCTCGCCGTTGCCCTGCCCGGCCGAAATGGAGTAATCCTGATTCGTCCAGCTATCCACGGAAAGGTTGGAGTTGCCCGTATTTGTGTACTGCACTTCGAAAACGGCCATCTGCGGAAAATCGTCATAGGTCGTCACGGCAACGGTCTTCTTGAGCGACGGCGCGATCCCGGTCAGGGTCACGCGCTGCCCGGCGCCCAGGTTGTCCTTGACGCGCCCGCGCTTCACGCTCTGCAAGGCGAAGTCGCGGATTTCCTTTCCCGCAACCGTTACCGTCTCCGAGGGCGCGAAGTCGCCGATGGCGATTTCCCTGCCTCCGAATTTGGCCACCACACGGCTTTGCAGATTGCTATTGAACTCGATGCGGATGTTCCTGCCATCCACTCGAGCTTGTCGCGACGGAGAGGGACTGGACGCACTCACCAGCCAAACCGCGAGGCCCACCACAAGCAGTTTTGATGATTTCATTAGCATGACCCACCAAAATACCCCGCGCCGTTGTCGATTGCAATTTTTAATTGGGCGTGCAGCTCCTTGCGTTCGTCCAGTTTGCCTCCTGCACTTGAATGGTTCAGCCCGTTTCTGGCGGAGTTCCGGAATGTGGCAGACGTCCGGCGCCTACCCGTATGTGCCAGAAAAATAGAAGGATAGGCAGGAGTCGGAAATCTCTGTATTTATTTACTTGACAGTAACGTATTTAGGTATTAATTATGAGCCAACAGCAATTCAGTTTTCGACTGAACGGGGGAAGAAGTCGCTTGATGGAAAAAGTTTCAGGAACACCGGATTTTTCAGCCTGACTCCGCCGCCCGGCCACACGCCGACGCCGGGCAATGACATTTTACAGGTGGTTTGGTTCGGTCAAAACATCGGCCAAACCAACGAGGCCCCCCTCCCGCGGCGGACGGAACGCTCGCATGTTCCGTCCGCTGCACCTCGTACGATCCCCGCATCGACTCGACCCGACTAGAGATGAAAGGTCTTCAGCATTCTGCCGAATGGACCCAGGCCATTGCCAGAAAGGCCCGCTGAATGTTACATTGAGCCTCTAGCACCATCGAAACCAGGCCTGCCACATCGGCGCCGGCCGGTCTGCGGCAAACTCGACTGAGACTCCCACGAGGGGCGGAAAATCACCATCGACTTCACAAGATCAGCCCTGCGTTTGTTCGGCCGAGGCCGGTATTTTCTCCCACCTCTGTGAAACTAAGCATCTAAAGTGTTCGTATGTAATTTATCAGGCCATAAAATACAGATATTTAATCCTGGAGTGAGAGGTTACGAGATGCGAATGGAAAAAATGTACGGTGTGGCCGCGCTGGCGGCCCTTTTTTTCTTCGGGGCGGCAATGGCCCTGCCAGTGAACGCTGATGCCCAGCAGCCAGCCGCCCAGCAGTCAGCCACCCAGCAACAAGCGAATAGCGGCGCTTTCAGTTATTCAAACGGCCCGTCCATGTTCAAAGCTTACTCTTATCCGTACGTACCCGCTCCCTCGCTGGCCAACACTCCGCAGTTGAACCAGTTGATCCAGGACAACAAGCTGATGCTCTCGCTGGACGCGGCCATCGAACTGGCGCTCCAGAACAATCTGGACATTGCGGTGGCCCATTTTGAGCGTCCCCTCGCCCAGCTCGACCTTCTCAGATCGAAGAGCGGCGGGGCGGCGCGCGGCATCCAGGGCGCTACCGTTTCAAATGCACTGTTTGCGGGCGCGATCGGCGCTGGCCTGGGCAATCTGGGCGGGGTTGGCGGGACGGGTGGCGGCGGCTTCACCGGCGGCGGCGTCACCAGCACGAGCGCCGTGAGTTGCTGCGACCCCTTCACCGGCTTCAGCTTCGGATGGAACAACAGTTCAACGCCTCTCAATTTTGAATCCCTCACCGGCGTCCCGGTTGAAGGAAGCCACACGGCAAACTACTCCACGTTTTTCGGCATGGGCTGGCTTACGGGAACCAGCTTTCTGACCTCGGTCAGCGGCACGAGGAACAGCACCAACTCCACCAGCACGCTGTTCAATCCCTCGATTCCGACCACGCTGACCGTCGGCTTGAACCAGCATCTGCTCAACGGCTTCGGCCGCCGGGCGAATGCGGTGTTCATCCGCATTGCGCGGAACAACCTGAACGTGGCTGACAGCGTGTTCCGCCAGCAGGTGATCACCACCATGACGGCCGTGCTGAACGCCTACTACACTCTTCTCGCGGACCGCGATCAGGTGCGGGTGGCCCAGTCCGCCGTGGATTACTCGCAGCGGCTCGTCGAGGATGACAAAAAGCAGGTCCAGATCGGAACGCTCGCGCCTCTTGACGTCGTCCAGGCTGAATCCGAACTCGCCACTGATCAGCAGAGCCTGATCGTCGCCCAAACCACCTTCCTGCAACAGCAGGAGATCCTCAAGACCCTGATCTCGAAGCGCGTAACTCCAGAGCTGGCGAACGTCGAAATCAACGCCACGGACTCGCTCCCGGAACCCCGGACCAATGACATACCCACACTTCAGGAGGCCATAAACGAGGCGATCAAGAACCGTCCCGAGCTCCTTCAGGACCAACTCAACCTGCGCAACCAGGATTACACGATTCAAGCCGACCGCAACGGCTTGCTGCCCACCCTCGACGCCTTTGCCACCTACCAGTCCAACGGCCTGTCCGGCGTGCCGTTCGGGGCCTTCGTCGCCCAGCCTGGCGGGTTCGGTGATTCGATCGGCCAGGTCTTCAGCGGCAAATATCCCAGCTATTCCGTCGGCCTCAGCCTTCGCATCCCGATTCGCAATCGCAATGAGCAGGCCAATGCGGCCCAGGCCGTCGTCGAACTCCACCGGATGCAAGCCAGCATGCAGCGCGACAAAAATACGGTGGAGCAGGATGTCCGCAACGCCGAAATCGCCGTGACTCAGGCCAAGGCCCAGATCAATGCCGCACTGAAGGCAAGCGATTACGCCAAGCAGGCATTGGACGCGGAGATCAAGAAGCTGCACCTGGGCGTTTCCACCACCCTGAACGTCATCCTGCTGCAGCGCGACCTGATAACGGCAGAGGGCAATCTTGCCAGGGCCCGACAGGTCTACGCGCAGGCGCTGGTACAATTCCATCAGGCGACAGGCACTACGCTCGACGCGCACAACATCGTAGTGACGAACCCGGAAACCGGCGAGTACGGCCGGCAGACAAACATCCCCGGAGCGCCTTCCCAGCCATCCGGCCAGCCCTGAAGACGAATTTTCTATTACGGTAAGCCTCGCGAGCAGACGCTAAGACCACGGGGAGCCTTCCTCGTCTGTTACAGGGCCGCGGGAGGGGGCCCTGATGCCGGTCTGCTTGACCGGCCGCATTCATCTTCTGTCAATCTCGTATCTTCTGGCAAACCAACATAGTTATTGGTTTTCCCGATCATCGGAGAAGGCAGGAATCTCGTCCGATGGCATGGAGAAGTTCGCTATGTTCGGCCTGCCCAGGCGCGAAGCTCTGGGAAATCTGACCGGCTTTAGATGGAGAGCACTTAATTTTTTAGTAACTGCCAGGCTCGTATTGGTGTAAATTATCTGGTGCGTCGTAAGAGCTGGCGGAACCAGAAGCTCTGCGATACAATGCAGCGCCCGGGCAGGGGATGCAGGTTGATCGAAAGCTGCTGGGAAAAGGTGGGGATAGGGGGAGTATCGGTTGGGCCGTGTTCGCGCCCGCGCCATGACCGTTCGGAAATACAATGGAACTGCGAGTGAATAAAGGAGGCCGTAAGATGGTTGACAAAGATCCCACCACTGTTCAGGCAGCATTTGAAATCCTGCTGGAAGAGATGGAAACGGAGATTGAAGTTATTAATCAGTCAGGAGCAAAAGCTTTTGCGGCGCGCAATTATGACGCGGCAAGAGCTGTCCTGGAGCGCGCAGACCAGATTACTGCGCTTCGCGAAAAGCTTGCTGGCCTGCGCAATGAATGGGAAAAGCTCGTTCCGGTAGCGGGAGCCAACGGCGCCGGTTCCAAAAAGAACGGGAGCCATGATCTCAGCCGCCTGCACCGGGGAATCAGGACCCGGGAAGTGGCTTATTTCAAACCAATCCTGCAGGTCCTGAACCAGATGGGTGGCTTCGGTGACATGGCGGACGTTCTGGAACGTCTTCCGAAGTTGATGAAGGGAACGCTGACAGACCTCGATTTTGAGCCTCTGGCCGCCAACTCGGAAGTGCCGCGCTGGTGGAACACCGCGCAGTGGGCGCAAAGCGCCATGGTAGCGGCAGGTCTGTTGAAATCAGACTCGCCGCGCGGCATCTGGGAAATGACGGAAGCCGGGCATAAGCTGATCGCGGAATTTGCCACCTAGCTCCGTTGGCGGCAAAGGCATCGTAGAGTCTCAGAGGCAGCACGTCCATCATTCCTGCCGCGATGGCCCAAAACCCACAGGGCACATCCGACAGCCAGTTGTGACTGGCGCAAATTCAAATTGCCCGTGTTAAGGTTTCGAGAATCCACTCAGGCTTCCAGGATTCGTGTGTCTCCGTCCGCCTGGGGTGATAGCATGGGATGGATTTTGCAGCCGCATCCTGCAAACGATCTGGCAGCCATGGGGGAGGAATTCATGATGAGGGACTGGAAACACGCCTTACTGCCCACGAGACCATCCTTTCTGCTGGCTCTTGTGCTCGCTGTTTCGCAAGTTGCCGCTGCGCGCGCCGCTGACCAGGTCAAGATCGCTTCAGGCACGCTCGAGGGCATGGCGCTGGACCACTCAAACGTCCGCGCGTTTCTTGGAATCCCCTTCGCTGCCCCGCCCATCGGCAAACTGCGCTGGCAGCCACCCCAGCCAGTCGAGACATGGCAAGGCGTGCGCAAGGCCCTTGCCTTTGGCCCCCGTTGCATGCAGCGAAATATTTATTCCGACATGGTCTTCCGCGACAGCGGACCCAGCGAGGATTGCCTCTACCTCAACGTGTGGACCCCGGCAGGGTCCGCCTCAGAAAGTCTTCCAGTGATGTTCTGGATCTATGGCGGGGGATTCCAGGCCGGCGGAACTTCCGAGCCGCGGCAGGAAGGCATGAACCTGGCGAAAAAGGGCGTGGTGGTGGTCAGTTGCAATTATCGTCTCGGAATTTTCGGGTTCTTTTCCCACCCCGCGCTTACCAGGGAATCGCCTCATCACGCTTCCGGCAACTATGGGCTGATGGACCAGATTGCAGCGCTTCGATGGGTGAAGCAGAACATTGCTGCCTTCGGAGGCAATCCAAACAACGTCACGATTTTTGGCGAGTCCGCGGGATCGTTTTCGGTCAGCTTCCTGATGGCATCTCCGCTGGCCCAAGGGCTATTCCAGAAAGCCATCGGCGAAAGCGGCGCCTCGTTCGGCGCGGGACCGAATTTGCATTCAGCCGAAACGCTGACCCAAACCGAGAAGGCTGGGGAAAAGTTTGCCCAATCCATAGGAGCAACATCACTCGCCTCTTTGCGCGCCATTCCTGCCCGCAAGCTGTCGGAGGAATCGGCAAAGGGACACTTCTGGCCGAACATCGACGGCTACCTTCTGCCCCAGGATGTCAACACCATCTTTGTTGAAGGCAGGCAGAGCCACGTGCCGCTGCTGGCCGGTTGGAATAAAGATGAAGAGGCGGGAGTGCTCTATTCCAAAAAGACTCCTCCCACGGCCGAAAATCTCGTCAAGAGCCTGAAGGAGCGCTTTGGCCCGGACGCTGACCAGGCGCTCAAGTATTATCCGCATTCCACCGCCGCAGAGACGCGGCAATCCACTGAAAACCTCGCCAGCGATTTCTTCACCGTCTACGGCACCTGGAAATGGCTCGAGATGCAGAATAAGACCGGCGATTCGCCCGTCTATCGCTACCTCTTCACGCGCACTCCGCCGGAGCCGCTGAGCGAGACAGATGATGGAATTCCCCTGGTCAAACTGGGCGCCCGGCACTCGGCCGAAATTGAATACGTCTTCGGAGTTCTGAAATGGAAAAAAATTCCGTGGCAGCCGGTAGACTTCAAAGTCTCAGACGCCATGATGAGATACTGGTCGAATTTCGCGAAGACTGGTAATCCTAATGGATCGGGCCTTCCCCACTGGCCGCGCTATTCGCCGCAGGGCCGCCAGGTGATGGTCCTCGGGGAAAGCATCCACTCGCAGCCCGCCACAGACCAGAAGCGCTTTGAGTTCATCGATTCGTCTGTCGCCCGTTACCGCGACAAGTAGCGAAGGGGTCAGACCCCGAGTCACCCTGGGCCGTGTTCAGAGCTTACCGAGATGTAATCAAATTAATTCCTGGAGATTGCGCCGCTTACCGTGAGGCTGTGGGCCGTTCGAAGCAGTGCGGGTTTAAGGGTCCAGGCCTGCAACCTTGCAAGGTCAAGGAGGTGCTGTCCGTTGAAACTCGGACGGAAGATGGGCCAGGACCAGACCTGCGGCGTATTCTTCGCTACGTACTTCGATGCATCCAACTGCGCCGGGGCCAGCGTGACCTCCTGCGGAGGCTGATTGCCCTCTAGCAGACCGCCGGCGACTTTGGCCAGCGCAACCAGATAGCTGGCGGGCGAGTAGGGATTGCCGCCAACCCAGACAACCGTCGGGACCTGCGCGTTCTCCCGAAGGGCTTCATCAACTTCCTGGACAGCCCACTGGAATTGGTACCATGGAACTTTGGCTTCGCCAGACATGACCACGCTCGTGGAATCTGAACTGGGCCCAAGAGGTGTCCCCTGAAGTTCGACGAACTGGCTGGGCGCCTTATCGACGACACGCGAGACGTAGGTGTTCAGCAGCCAGAGGACCTCGCTGGCGGACAGGTCATAATCCTCATAAACCTGAAACGAAACCGCAGGCCGGACGTTCCGTGCGATTTCAGACAGCTCCTGCCGTGAAAACGGCCGCGCCTGCGCATGGTCCGGATAGAGCTTTAACGTCTCGGGCGCCGTAACAAAGTGGACCGGCAAGGTCTTCATGTACTCGACGAATTTCTCAAGGAAAGCAAACGACCTGGCCTGTTCCTCCGGAGTCTTCACCGGCGGCAGCTTCCATTCGGAGCGCGGAGGCTCTGCTCCGTGCGAGAAATTTACCGCGTCCCAGAATTCCCTATGGATAAATTCGCAGGGATGGAAATAAATGCTGATCAGGCCTCCGCCACTCTGGCTCAGCGCGGTATAGGCCTTCTTGAAGTTTGCTTTGACTTCTTCGACGTTCGTCCAGTCGTTGTTCGGCCTGAAGTCGTCGATATACTTCATGTGAAAAATGTTCAGGACCCCGCCGTACCAGAACGGCTTGCCGTCAAGGCCGATCTGCTCACCGTCGTCCAGATAAACATGGATTCCCATTTTGCGCATGGCTGGTTGGGCCTCAGGACACCAGGAACTCCCCGGCTGGCCATAGGCGGTCGGAATCCTCCCGAATATCCGCTGGATGTCATCAATGCCCGGCTGCTCACGCCTGATGAACTCCGCCACACCGTCCTGCCAATCAAGCGGCTCTTCAAATTCTGCAGGGCTTGCGTGCCAACTGTGGTAATTCGAGTGATAGGCAATGGCGTGCTTGTCAAGCGCGGCAATCACGTCCTCGCGGTGGCGCCGCTCAAGCGTCCTTGCCTTTTCTCCAACCACCTTAAACGTGGCATGGACCCCTTGCGAGGTCAAAAACTCTGCGATCCGCTTGGCAGCGTCATCGCTCTGCGGCAGAACATAGTCCTCTGTATCAAACCAAAGGACGACGTAAACGGGTCCGGTATTGCGAACTTCGGATGCAGTCTGCGGCGCCGGAGGACTTCCCGCCTGAGCCAGCACAGCGCCAGCAAAAATCAAGGCTGCCATGACACCCGTGGCAGCCGCATGGCTCGTTCGGCAAAATGAAATCCCTGCAAGCCGCGCCAGCCGGCCCCTTCCTTCTCGAACTTTATCTGATCTCATGGTGTCCCCTCGAAAAGCAATCACGCCCGCGGCTAATAGCTATCGGCACAAGTTCGCGTGAAACCAAGCACGTTATTTTGATCTATTCCGAGTCGCTCTTGCGCTCGAGTTCCAGGCGCGCCTGCCAGAAGCCTGGGTTCAGCTCAAGCGCGCGACGGAAATCCGCCGCTGCCTGGCCATCCTGCTTGCGGTAGTTTTTGACCAGCCCTGCAATGTAATAGTCGTAAGCTGACTCCCGGCCGGTCGCCGGTTCGCTTGCCAGTCCGTCCAGAATACGCGAGGCCTCTTCGGAGCGTCCCAGGCGAACCAGCGCCAGCGCTCCATAAAAGCTTGACGGCCCGCCGCGCCCTTCGCTCTCATCCGCCGACGGACGCATCTCGTCGGCCGCCTGTTGCCACGCGCTGCGTGCCTGGGACTTCTGGCCCTGCTCATCGAGCGCGCGACCCAGCCAGTAGAGCGCTTCCTCATCCTGAGGATATTCGGGCTTGCCGACTCCCAGATTTTCGGGATATTCAAGTCCGGCGCGGAAAGCGTCTTCCGCCTCCTTGAATTCTCCAGCCTCGAAGTCCTGGCGGCCCTTTTCCAGATTGGCCAGCACAAACAGCTCGCGAATGCTGCGCCCGCCCTCCCACGGCTTGAAGTTGTGCCCTTTAAGCGCATCCAGGGCCTGATCGTACCGGCGCTCTTCGACATTCAGTAGCACTCGGCGCGCGCGCACGGCATCATGGCCCAGGACTTCGGCCGGGGCGCCGGCAAACAATTTTTCGCGATCGCTCGTTTTTCCGAGCTGGGTGTAAATCTCATCCAAGTCCACATACAGCCGGAAATCTCCAGGGCTCTGCTTGATGGCTCTGGCATAAAACGCGGCGGCGGTGGTTGGATCATTCTGCACCCGCATCGCGTACACGCCAAGGTTCCGGTAGAGCACCGCATAGTGGAACCCTGCGCCTTCAGCATGCTTCCATAAGTCCGCGGCTTCTGAATAACGTGAGTGGGCAAAGAGGAAGTTTCCGAGAAAATATTTCGCGTGCGCGTCGGAGGAGTTGTGCGCCAGCACTTCACGCAGGACCTGAGCATCCTCCGGCCGGTTGGGAAAAACGGCTTCGACGTTGGCCTTCTCCGCCGTATTGGCATCGGCGGAGGCCTGCTGGGCGTTGCCTTCATCCCAGGCATTCGCCGCCAGGTAGTAGTAGATCAGCGGAGAGACGTCTTTTGCCGCAAGGTTTTTTGTCCCCACCCGCAACACAGCATCCGAGGAGGCCAGATCGCCCAGCCGCCGATACCACGCTCCGGCTTCCAGGTAACCCTGCGAACGGAATCCGACTGTGTTCTTAAAAACCACGTCGTGCTGGGCAGAAGCACTGCCGCCGAGCGCCAACTCGACGCGCCATTGCTCGGCCAGCGCGTAAGGCAGAATCGGCATCTTCTCAACTGCCCTATTCGCCACCTCAGAAGCTTCTTTCAAATTTCCACCCAGCCTCAACGCCACCGCGAGGTCACTCAGCGCCACGCCATCGTCGGGATTATGTTGTAAGGCCCTGCGCAACAGCCTTTCCGCCTCGGTATATTCTTTTTGCTGAATGGCAATCTCGCCCAGTTGGACGAACGCCGGCGCCTCTGCACCGCCGAACCGGAGTGATGTCCAGAAGGCGTCCTGGGCCAGGTCCGTCTTCCCTGCCCCCTTGTAGATCACGCCTGAGAGGTAACCCGCCCGCGGGTCCTTGGCATCGCGCGCCCGGGCTCGAGCCATCAGGGCTTCGGCGCCGGCAAAATCCGCGGCGTCATAATCCTCTTCCGCCAGCTTCAGCAGCGCCGGCACGTACCCGGAATCCCGCTTCAGCACTTCCTTGTAAATGTCCGTCGCCTGAAGCTGCCTGCCTTCTTTTTCGTCGTTTACGCCGCGCAGGAAAAGCTCCTCCACTGACAATTCGTTGTCCGGTTTTTCATTCACCTGCTGCTCGCCGGGCTTCACCGAGGGATTGGCATTCCCGTCAACCGGGTCTCCAGCATACCAGTGGAGCAGCGTTTTGCCTTCCGCGCTCAGGATGGTAACGTCCAACTGCTTCTTTGCGGCCGCGGCATCGGCAACCGGAATGGTAAACTTTTTTGTCGCCAGCGGCTCGAACGAAACGGGTGCAAAGTCCTTCAGCGTGTCCGAACCCATCTTCACTTCAATCTTTGCTCCATCGAGAGCCACGGCCGGGCTGACCGCGACCACGACTGCGGACTTCCCGGCGCCATCTGATGACGGGTAGATCACGTTGATGGCCATCTGCGGCGTGCCATCCACAAAGCCGCCGTCCAGCCCCGCCACTGGATACCAGTATTCCGTCCACGACTCGACCTGCTGCGGCGGTATGAATTCCTGGCTCAGTTGCGTCTGGAAGCGTCCCGACTGGATCTCGCAATACTGGCCGTCGTTGTCCGTCAGCAGATGGATCCACATTTGGCCATCGCCCGCGTTGCCCCACGTCCAGGTTTTCTTGCCCGGCACCTGGCGGTAGTCGGCCACGTGGATCACGCCGTTGTCGGAGTTGTGGTAATAGGCTCCGAAGAACGCCCGATGGATGTCTACGCCAAACAGCGATGTGGCGTGATGGACATCTTTGTACCAACTATAGTTCACTCCCTTCCACACGGGGAAAGTCCAGATCTCGGTGTGCGAGTGCGGATTGGCCAGCCGCATCGGGTAGATGAACTGCATGTCATCGCGGGCCGGAACGGCGGCGTTTGCCCACCACCAGTAAAGTCCCGTGAGCGGCGTCGAATTGAACAGCGTGACGTGCTGCTCCAGGTGCGCCACGCCGGGCCGCAGGGTCAGCGCGACTTCCCAGTGCATGCCGCTCACCTGGTCCACGTCTCCCACCACCACGGTGGCGCTGCCGTCGGCATTCTGGCGGAAGCGCGAGGCCACGGGCGACACCGTGTCCGTCGTGTGGCCGTTCGGAAAATTAAATTCCACGCCGCCTGAAATCCACGCGCCACGCAGGCCCACCATTCCATACTTGATCACGTTGTTTCGGTAGAAGACTTCGCGTTTGGCCACCTTGTCATAGAGCGAGTAGACTCGGCCGTCCATCTGCGGCAGGATGGTGGCCTTCAGGTACTCGTTTTCCAGGTAGATGGCCCGATAATTTTTGGGTTCGCGATTGTCCGTGAGATCATCCAGTGCCGTGTAGGGATAGATGTTGTGGTCATTCACCAGCGGAAACGGCGGGTTCGTGTCTTCAGGCCCCAGCAGGTAAGTTGGAATGGTGATCGTCCCCTCCCACACCCGCACGTTGGCGGCCTGTGCCGCCTGCACCAGGGCGAGTAAAACCACCAGGCTGAACCCAATCGATATTTTTCTGGATAACATTGCATTGCTCCCGTAAGAGATTACACGAGGTCAATTATCTCATGGCTTCTTAAACTTAATGCCGCACAAAGGGTGTCCAAATCCATCAAGCTATCTCGATAATTATTTTTCCAAGTCATCAAAACTCATCTGGGCTCCCGTTTTATGTGCTACAACTTGCCGGTTCGTGTAGATACAGCGGTTGCATAATAGAATGGCGGGCTTCGATAGCGCCGGTCCCGCCAAGTGGGACCGACCCTGAAAAGTGCCGCCGGGACGGCGGCGCTACAAACGAGTTTGTCACCATATTTTGCGATCCTCAGGAGTGCGAGTGGTCTAATCCTTGCTGATGCATGCGACGGTGCAGTTCTTCGCGCGCCTGCGAATAGAGTTCGAGAATTTTCGCATACTGCCCGGCGTCCGGCCGGATGGCAAGCGTCTTGACGTAGGTTTCGGCAAAGTCAATCAGCTTCATAAAATACGCGGCTGCTGGCGCCGAAAACAGTTCCTGCCCCATCACCCTGACGTACACCGGCGAGGTGTGCGCGGCAATCCTGTATCGCCACACGGTCGTCGGCCCGAGTTGTGAAGAGCAGCGCGCCGCCAGCCAGCCCGGCCCCGGCACCTTCACTTCTTCACTCAGGCTCATGGTGCGCGCTCCGGCGGCGTCTTCATGCGAGGCTACCACGCGGCCGTTCAAAATCACCTCCAGCTTGTGAATGGGGACACGGGACTGGACGTCGGCATGGACTCCGACCGTGCCGCCTCCCGAGCCCAGCGTGATCTCTTCCCCCGGCCGGTGGCCATCGGCATGGAAAAGCAGCAGCGGCCCGGAGGTCACAAACGTGTTGCCGCTGCGGACGCCTTTGGCCCAATTGGCGAAAGTAAATTCATCGTGCCCGATCCAGGTGTAACAGCGGTTGGTTCCGGCGGGCATATAGGCGCCCATCTTGTCGGTGCCGCCAACCGCCGGAACATGGAAGCCGCAATTCAGGTAGTGGTACCAGTCGCGATAGCGGAGCGTGCTGTAATGTTCGATGGCCGACGGGCGCACCTCGACTTCGCTGCGAGGCCAGATCTCGACGGCGTCGATCTTGCCCAGGATGATGTCAGCGGCGATTTCGCCGGTGGGAAACGGGAAATGGGCGCAGACGGCCAGGCCGCCGCGCTGGCGGCAGGTCTCCGCCCACTCGGCCAGGCTCGTCCAGAGCGGATCGCCGATAAAGGCCTCGTCAGGCCCGTCGGCTGAAAAGGGGAACGCTGGCGCGCCGTGCACTCCGCAAAGCGCCAGGTGTCCCAGCACGTGCTGCCGGTTTTCGCTGCCCACCCACACCATCGACTCGCGGTCAGATGAAACCAGCGGCCCGTGCGAAAGGTCGCCCACATTCGTGAACAGCGCGCCCCACTGGGCCGCCAGCAGGTTGATCAGGTTCAGACCCTCCGCCTGCGCTTCCAGCAGCGCGGTGGTGGGCGAAAGAAAGTGTGTATGGGTATCGGCGGTCACCCAGCCCTTGGCGCGCAGGTCGGTGAAGCGCGGAATCTCCACCGTCAGTTCCCGCTGGCCTGGCTTGATCTCGAGGCGTTGCCGCACTGCCTGATACTCAAAGCCCTTGGTCATCTCCAGATAAACTTCGCCGACGGGAAGTTCCACCAGGAATGTCCCGTCAACGTATGCGAATGGCGTATCCATCAGCTTGACGTCGCCGCCATAATCCTGGAAAAAGCCGTCGTTGATGTCCTCGCGATGGCCGTAAGGAGGAATGTAGCGCCCTTCTTTGGAACGAAAAGCCAGGCGAACGGGCGTGGGCTTGTGCGTAGCGGAATCGAGCACTCGTCCGTGGACCCACTGCTTCTCGCGCATCACGAGTTCGATTCGGCTGCCGCCCGGCGTGCCTGCAAGCTCTTCGCCGGGCTTCACGCCGCCAAGCTCGAATTCGTATTTCTGGCCGCTTTTGCCGTCCTCGAGCGACAGCGTTGCGCCGAGGCTGGCAGCTATTTCGGCATAGAGATATCGCGCCCCGGACGGAGGTTTCGCAGACTCGCCCAGCCCCGCGGCAGGCGAGGCCAGCCAGGCTTCCGCGGAAAAATCCGCCGGCACAAATGTTCCGATCACGATGCCCAGATCAACGTCCAGCTTCCAGCGATCCGTGTCCTCGGCCGTTGCCTCCGGCAGGGTCAGGCGATAGAGCGACCGCCTTTCGTAGCGAAAAGGAAACTCCGGCCGCTGATAAAGAGTGACTCCAGCCAGCAGAAGCGGGTCCGCTCCCAGCGCTTCAAACCGCAGGCTGCGGATGTTGCGCTCGGGCGAAGGGTTTTCCAGGGCGCATATCCACAGGTCGCCGAATCCTTCTCCCCCCGAACCTCCGCCTCCCAGGCACTCCTGTAATGGTCCCCAGCCGAGACCCGAGCGAAGCGGATCGCGGATGGTTTTGGCGCGGTCCTTGAAAGGCGGCAGAGAGGCGGCGGATAGGTGCCCCCAGCCTTCCTGGGGAGAGTTGGTCTCAAAGCGCCGTCGAATAAGCGACTCGTGCCGGCTGCCATCTTCATAGAGCAGCACGCAGCGGGCCAGTTCCTGCCCCAGGTTCTCAATGGCGACATCGCCGGGCGGCGGCGTTTCGTTCGGGTCCCAATCGCAAAACGACGCCATGCAAACGTAATGGGCATTCCTGTTGAGTTCGATTTCGACGGCAGGCGTGGTCCAGGAACGGGTCTGGGTGCTGAGGCCGACCCAGGATTTCTGGTCCGCGCCCTCAGGCCCCAGGCGGAACGGAGCTCCCTGCAGCCGGCGATTCCCGCCAGGCGTGCGAACCAGGCCGTCTTTCTCAGCCTCGCCCCCCAGAAACGCCTTGGCGCGGTCGCGCGGACCGAAATCGCGCGGCGACGCATTGAAGTGCGCGCCGAGGTCAATGGGAGTGAATTTGTCGCCTGCGCCTGCCGGTTCCGTGCTGCCGGCCGGCCGCGCGACGGCTGCATTTTCAACCGCCAGGCTCAGCGTCGGCACGCCGGCGCCGACCCGATAGAGGAACTCCCGGCGTGAAAAACCATCGCCGCTGTTGCCAGAGTCATCGGTGGACATCGTTCGCCTCCGAAAATTTGTTAGCAGGTGCTGGAAAATGCATCGGACCGCGTCATTCCGATCCCGCAGAGCGGGAGAGGAATATGCTTTTGCTCTACCCACAAACAAAGCAGATTCCTCGGGCCGAGGAAGAACATCGGTCCTCGAAATGACGGGCGAGGCTTTTTCCAGCGGCCTCTCACTGGTCCGCAAATACCTCGAACACCAGCTCAGCGAACCTCAATCGTGCCCAGATCGTACCAGCCGTCGGGCTGGAGACCCTCGATGGCAAGCTTGATGGCCGGAAGCCCGGTGTACGGATCGAGCAATCCCACCCGGAAATGATACTGGCCGGGCTCGAGAGTTTGCGGAACGAAAAGCGTCCCGTCAAACACGGCATCGCCGGGCAGCCACTTTCGCACGTTGGCCGAGGTCTTGATCACTGCGCTGCCCTCGGATGAAGAGAGTTCGACAGCCAGCGTGTAGTCCCCATACACGGGAGAGACGCCGGCATTGAGAAACCACATGTTGACAGGCATCATCTCGCCGGGCCGGACCTGCTTAGGATACTCGAGGCGCCGAAGAATAAAGCGGTAGCCCATTTTCTTTTCAAATTCTTCGAATTGCTTCTTCCATTCGGGAGGGATGGCTGACGACTTGATGTTGACCGAGCTGACGTGCCAGCGCAGCGCCTGCTGCAGGATGTAGTCCAAATCGTATCCGTGCTTGAGCCAGCTTCCCGGAACTCCGCAGCTCTCAAGGGATACGGGACTTCGTTCCCAGGCGTTCTGAATGCCCGCGCGAACCACCTGTTCGGGATACACGTCGAGCATCGCGCCCCATCCCGGCGTTCTCATGTCGCCCCAGCAGTCAAGGCGCCATCCCGTTCCGTGCGAGACGCCATAAGCCAGCGCCTCCTCCTGATCAAAATTCATCAGCAGCGGAGTCCGCTTGAACGCGTTGAGGTAGATGTCAATCAGGGCCTTCTGATATTGGAACGCCGGCATGTAATGGCTCCAACCTTCACCCCAGTAGCCAATCGAGGAAACGTCCACCATTTCGAGATAGGGATTGCCGTCATAGCGCGCGCCCGCCGCTGCTACGAGATCTCCCCAGTATTTCAGGTAGAGCGGGTCAGTGAAGTCGGGCTGCCAGATTTTGCCGTCCTTGTCGGTGGGCTTGTTGGCGCGATGGGCGCCGGAGTTCAGGTACCACTCGGGAAGCGGGTCCCGCTCGTCATACGGCATCATGCGGATGGCGAGAGTCTGGTGGTGCAACCGCGCCTGCTCGAGCGCCGAGTCAATGATGCCCCAGTTGTACTGACCCTGCTGCGGCTCAAGAACATTCCAGAACCACCGGCAGTAGGAGATGGAGCTTTGAGGAAAGTCAGGCTTTTCCGCCGCCGGCTGCAGAACTTCAGTAGGGCCGCGCTCAGACCATCGCAGCCCGGCATTCAGCGCGTCGCCGTTGAATCGCTGGAACGTTTGGATTCCCATGCCTGGATTCACCAGCACGGTGTCAATCTCCTTGGGACGCACCACAACATTCTGGTTCTGCGCAAACGTCAGCGCCGCTGAAAACGCGAGCGCCACCACGGCGCTCATCATCTTGAAACGCATGTGCCCTCCCCAACGCACCACCTGAAAGAGTTTGGTTCTTCGCAATGGAAAAACGGCTGGGCCATTTTTCACCGAGCGATTGTATCACCGTTCGGCTGCGGGTTGGCGCTGTCGTGGCACGGGCGCTCCGCCCGTGATCCCGTCTGGGCGGGACCAGGACGGCAGAGCCACCAAACAGGCAGGCTTGCACGAACACGGCCAGGAGTGGCCGTGCCACCAGGCAGGCCCTATCAAGCCATTTAAGAAAGTAACTTTGGGTTGTACATGTCGCGCCATCTAAAATGTAACCGAGCTTTGAGACGAATTTGGAGCTTTGGGGCTGAGGCGTCGGTCGGCCAGGGCGTGAATCTGCTCCAGTTTGCGA